>JAWWBS010000008.1 GCA_033720895.1 Gammaproteobacteria bacterium | reverse complement strand
GGCAGCACGTCCGAGTAGGCGGGCTGCAGGAGGACGTCGTCGAAGGTCAAGGCTTCCTGGACAATTCGCATTGGCAGCGGCTCCTGCTGTTTCGGCTGGTAAATCGCACAATTATATCGGGATTCAGATTCCGCGTAAATCGGCTATCTCTCCGGAAAATACCATTCGTCACCACGGAAATGGACAGAAGTCGGGCAATATTTCACCAAACTCCGTCAAACAGGGCTGAATGTCTTCCAGGGGACTGACGCCCGCCCGACAGGGCGCTAGACTGGCCCGCATGAGCATCGCCCGCAGTGATTCCGCCGATCGCCTGGTCCTGACGCCCTCGCAGCTGAACAGCGAGGTCCGGCAGGTGCTGGAGCAGGGTTTCCCGGTGCTGTGGGTGGAAGGCGAGATCTCCAACCTGGCCGAACCGCGCTCCGGCCACCTCTACTTTTCCCTCAAGGACGCCAGCGCCCAGGTGCGCTGCGCCATGTTTCGCAATCGCAAGCAATTGCTGCGCTTCCAGCCTGCCAATGGCCAGCAGGTGCTGCTGCGGGCGCGAATCTCGGTCTACGAACCGCGCGGCGAATACCAGCTGATCGTGGACTCGATGGAAGAGGCGGGCCACGGCGCCCTGCAACGGGCCTTCGAGGAGCTCAAGGCCAGGCTGTCAGCCGAGGGCCTGTTCGCCGCGGAACGCAAGCAGCCGTTGCCGGCCTTCCCGCGGCGCATCGGCATAGTCACCTCACCCAGCGGCGCGGCCATTCGCGACATGCTGGCCACATTCCGGCGTCGATTTGCCGGCCTCGAAATCGTGGTCTATCCCAGCCAGGTGCAGGGTGCGACAGCGCCCCAGCAGCTGGTGCGTGCCATCGAGGCTGCGGGCGAGCGACAGGAAGTGGACCTGCTGATCGTGTCGCGAGGTGGCGGTTCGCTGGAAGACCTGATGGCGTTCAATGATGAGGCCGTGGCTCGCGCCATTGCAGCCTGTCCGCTGCCAACAGTGTCCGGCGTCGGCCACGAGGTCGACGTGACCATTGCCGATTTCGTCGCTGATGTCCGAGCCGCAACCCCGACCGCTGCCGCCGAACTGGTCAGTCCGGATGGCACCGCACTGGCGCGCCGCCTGCAGGCAGCCGCCAGCTCCCTGGCCTCCTCCGTCAGCGGCCGCCTGGCAGCAAGCCAGCAGCAATTTGGCTGGCTGCAAGGACGGCTGGCGCGCGTTCATCCGGGCCAGCAGCTCGAACAACGCATGCAACGCCTGGACGAGCTCGACAATCGCTTGCGCCGCGGTCTCCAGGAAAGCGTCCAGAGTCGGCGCGCCCGGCTGGCCACCCTCGCAGCCGAACTTGGCAGCCAGAATCCCTCGAACAGGATCCAGCTGGCCAGCGAGCGACTCGCCACGCTCCGCTATCGCCTGCAACGGCAAGGCCGGGACCTGCTGGCAGACCGTCGCCAGCGACTTGGCGCGGCCAGCCGCGCCCTGCAGACCGTCAGCCCCCTGGCCACGCTGGATCGCGGTTATGCCATCGCCCGGACAGGCGAGCAGCGCCTGGTTCGCAGCATTGCTGCCGTGGAGGCCGGTGACAGCCTGCTCGTTCGTGTGCAGGATGGCGAGATTCGCAGCACCGTCGTAGAGACCGAACCCACTCCCGGGAATCCCGGCAAGGAGCCGACCTGATGATTGCCACGTCCAGAACCTGCCTGTTGTCCCTGCTGGCCTGCCTTGCAGCCCTGGCCAGCGTCGCCAGCCATGCAGCCGAGGTCGGCGAACTGCCGGAGCCGCTGGCCGTGCCAGGCGGCGTAGCCGTTGTAACGCTTGACGGGATCGCCGCTGACGCCCAGCCGGAAGCCCTGTACTACGGTCGCCCGGCCATGGTGGTCCGGCATGCCGGGGCATGGCATGCGGTGGTCGGCATTCCATTGAGCGCCAAACCCGGCACGCAGGAAGTTCGCGTGACATCGGCGGGTGGCGAGCAGGTCTTCGGTTTCGAGGTGAATACACGTGAGTACGAGAGCCAGTACATCACCCTGAAGAACGACCGCATGGTGAATCCCTACAAGAACGACCTGGAACGCATTGGTCGCGAGCGCAAGGAAATCAACGCGGCACTGGAACAGTTCACCTGGGCCGAAACGCCGCAGATGCGCTTCATCCTGCCCATCGAGGGTCCGCAGTCCAGTGCCTATGGGCTGCGACGCTATTTCAACGAGCAACCACGCGCACCGCACTCGGGTATCGACCTGGTCGCGCCGGCAGGCACGCCGATCAAGGCGCCAGCCCGCGGCATCGTGCTGGAGACCGGCGAGTACTTTTTCAATGGCAACACCGTGTTTCTCGACCATGGCCAGGGCCTGGTCACGATGTACTGCCACATGAGCGAAATCGATGTGTCTCCGGGCGACGTGGTCGAGCAAGGCAAGGTCATCGGCAAGGTCGGCGCCACCGGGCGGGTGACCGCGCCGCACCTGCACTGGGGCGTGTCATTGAACGATGTGCGGGTCAATCCCTGGTTGTTCCTGCCGGAGCCGGCAGAACAGGTGGTCTTTGGTGACGGCGAGCGAAATACCGGAACCGACTAGTCCCGGCTGGCGACGCCAGGCTCAGGCGGCGTCGTAGCCCAGGTCCTTGCGTTCCCGCTCGTACCAGCCCGGCTTGTCGGTCGGCGTGAATGTGCAGCAGCAATCCAGCTCGTCGGCATAGATGTGCAGGGTCACCGCCGTGTCCGTGCCACAGGCATTGTGAATGGTGTGGTATTCGTGCGGCGGAATCAGGCAACCCGCGGTGCCGACCTCGGCCAGCTGCTCGCCCTGGTTTTCGAAATAGCACAGCGAGCCCTCTTCCTTCTCCAGCTCGTACTGCACGACCTTGATGCGGCCGCAGCACACGGCTTCCACGCACCACAGGCCACCGTGATCGTGAATGGGCGTGCCCTGCTCCGGACCCCAGGTCATCGCGACCACCGAATAGCCGTGCTCTTCGCTCCGGTACAGCAGGCGACGCGCGTAATGGCCATCGACCGGTGCCAGGCAGCACTCCGGCAGCTTGACTTCGCGCTTGCCGACGAGCTCGCACAGACCCTGCTTGATGGCAGCGGTAATGGCTTCGCTGGAATCCTTGGTGACAGCCTGATCGATCATCTTGATCAGTGCTTCGTCGCCCTTGAATGGCATGGTCTGCATGGCTTCGCCCCGTGATTCTGTCTGGTCGCCTCTGGCAGCGACGTGAATGTCCCGATTATACCGCTGGCTCAGTCGTCTCGCAGGTCCGCTGGCCGCAAGTACTCGGCGATGACCGGCTGGAAACGTTCCATGTCGGTCAGGAAGGCGTCATGGCCCTGCAAGGAAGCCATCTGCGTGTATTCGACCGGGATGCCGGCAGCATCGATGGCGCGGGCAAGCTCGCGCTGCTGGTGCGGCGGAAACAGGATGTCCGTCTCGACACCGATGACATGGGCCGACTCCAGCTGCAACTTGTCCATCGCCGCATCAATGTCGCCACCCGCATGGGCTGCAGCATCGAACAGGTCCATGGCCCGCGACAGGTACTGGTAGCAATTGGCATCGAAGCCACCGACAAACTTTTCTGCAGCGGCTTCGAGGTAGCCCTCGACTTCGAATTCCAGCGGAAACGCAGGATGGCCGGGCTTCTCGCCCGCGATGCGATCGCGAGCAAAGCGCTGTCGCCATTCCGTGGCGGAGCGATACGTGGTCATGCCAAGTTTCCGCGCCAGGCGCATGCCGGCAATCGGCTGCTGGTCCGGCGCATAGCGCCCGTCCTGCCAGGCCGCGTCCGAGCGAATCAGTTCGCGTTGCAGCGAGCGCACGGCAATCGCATATGGATCGGCCGCCATGGCCGAGGAAATACTGAGAAAACGCCGTGTCTTGCCGGGGTGCAGCAGCAGGTACGCAAGGCCGATCATGCCCCCCATGGAAGGACCGACGATCGTGTCGAGCTCGTCCAGGCCCAGCTGCTCGAGCGCCATGCCGATGCTGCGCGCGATGTCCTCGATATGCAGCTCGGGAAAGTCGATAGCCCAGGGCTTGCCGCTAGCCGGGTTGATCGAGGCCGGCCCGGTGCTGCCAAAACAGCTGCCCAGCGAATTGAAACAGATGACATGGTAGTGGTCGGTATCGAGCGGCTTGCCCGGACCGATGATGTCTTCCCACCAGCCCGGCGAATCGTCCTCCGGCGAGGAAGCGGCATGGGCACTCGGTGACAGGCCAGTAAAGATCAGCACGCGGTTGTCGCCCCGATCCTTGCCCCAGGTCTCGTAAGCCAGCGTGACGTCTTCCAGCTCGCCGCCTTGCCACATGGGCAATGCACGTTCGAGTGTGATTGTTTTGCCAGCCCCGCTCATTGCTGCCCCTGCTTCTTCGATATGCGTGTTTTCCGACCCCGGATTGTCGCCATTTAGGGGGGCCGATGCCAGCCTCGCGGCCGCTTACTGGCCGAAAGTCGGTGCGCCGTCAGCCAGCCATTCGGCTTCTTCCGGCGTATCCCGTCTGTCCAATATGCGATTTCTGTGCGGAAAACGGCCAAAACGTCGAACAATGTCCCGGTGCAGCTCCGCATACTCGCGAACACCCTTCGCGAATGCCTGCTGCCCCTCGGGCGCGCTGTGCTCCAGCGCCGAGTAATGTTTCACGCCCTCTTCCTGCAGCTCGATATCTTCGACATGCTGGTACGGCATCAACAGGAACACGGCCTGTGGTACGGACAGGCGCAGCCTGGCATCACTGCCCGCAAAACGCCGCGCCAGTCGCAGCGCCCGATCGTCCCCCGAGAATGCCGCTGGCTGGCCGCGATGGATGTTGCGCGGAAACTGGTCCAGCAGCAGCACGAGCGCCAATGATGTCTCGACATCCTGCTCCCACTCTTCCAGTCCGCCAGCCAGCGCGGTTTTCACCAGCTCGCCAAACTTTTCGGCAATCTGGCGATCCAGTTCTTCGCCACCGGAGAACCAGAATTTCATCTTCTCCTGCAGCTGCTCTCCAACGAGAACGGGGTCGCCATCGCTGGCGACCCCGAACCAGAAATCAAGAACAGCCTGGCTGTCCTTATTCAACGACATTGCCGTCGGCATCGAGAATGACAATCTCGCCGAAGCCCAGCTTGCGAATGCCGGCTTCGATCTGCTCGAGATCACCCACGACGACCCAGACCATCCGGTCCGGATGGAGGAAGTCCTGCGCCGCGCTGTTGACCTGCTGCAGGTTCAGGGAACGAACCTCGTCGGCATAGCCATCCCAGTGATCCAGCGGCAGGTCGAAACGGACCAGCTCGATGGTGTCACGCAGGAGGTCGGAGGTGGTTTCCCAGCGTCCCGGCAAGGTCTTGGTGGATTCGTCCTTGGCACGCGTCAGTTCTGCCGGCGTGGCCGGCTTCTTGCCGTCGATGCCACGGAATTCCTTCATCAGCTCGACCATCGACTCGCTGGTCTTGTCCGATTGCACCGGCGCGTACAGGAACATCGGTCGCTGGCCGCGGGCATCGGGCAGCACGGCGTAAGCACCGTAGGCCCAGCTCTTGTCCTCGCGCAGGTTCATGTTCACGCGGGCCGAGAAGCTGCCACCCAGCACTTCGTTGGCAGCTTCGAAGGCAAGGTTGCGCTCGTTGCCATTCGAAGGCACGAGGTGACCGCCGATGATCATGCTCTGCACGGAATCCGGACGATCGATCAGGTAGACCTTGCTCTTTTCCGGCAGGGCAACGTCAGCCAGCGTCTTGCCGGGAACCTCGGCGGCTTCCCAGTCACCGAACAGGTCTTCCAGCTGGCGCTTCAGCGCGTCCATGCTGATGTCGCCCGCCACGACCATGGTGGCGTTGTTCGGACGGAACCAGGTCGAGTGCCAGGCGCGCATGTCGGCACGCGTCAGCGTGGACACCGTGCCTTCGAAGCCCGAACCCGTGTAGGGAATCGCATAAGGATGGTCGTCGGAGTACAGCAGCACCGGGAAGACACGCAGGGCCATGTTGACCGGCGAATTCTTCTCGCGCTGGATGCCGACCACCTGCTGCTGCTTGACGCGCTCGAAGTCCTTCGCCGGGAAGGCCGGGTTCAACGCGACATCGGCAAACAGTTCGAGTGAATCATCCAGCTTGCCACGCAGGGCCGACATGTTCAGGTAGGACATGTCGAGGTTGGAGCCGGCCGACAGCTGGGCACCCAGCAAGGCAAGGGCTTCGCTGATTTCCAGCGCATCCATGTCAGCGGTACCTTCATCAAGCATCGACATGGCGAGCTTGGCGTTGCCGGCCTTGTCCTTGCTGTCCGAGGAATAACCCGCATTTACCTGCAACGACATTTCGACCACCGGCGCACCTTCACGGCGCGTCAGCAGGACCGTCAGGCCATTGTCCAGCACGGCCTTTTCGACCGTCGGGAAGGAGACTTCCGGATCGGGCCCGGTTGCCGGAATGCCCTTGCTGCGATCCACCGTCGACGGCGTGGTCGAGTATTTCGGGTACGGGCGGTATTCCAGCGTCAGGTCGCCACTCGACAGCCAGCGACGGGCCGCGTTGCGGACCATGTCGTCCGTGGCGCGTTCGAAGCGACGATACTTCTCGAGGTAGGCATCCGGCGCACCGAGATAGACCTCGGCAGCAGCCAGGATGTTCGACTTGCCACCGAAGCCATCGATGTTCTCGAGGCGACGCAGGTAAGCGGCACGCTGCTCGGCGATGACGCGCTCCAGTTCCTCGTCGGTGGGACCTTCGCGCAGGAATTTCGCGAGCTCGGCCTCGACGATCTTCTCGACCTTGGCCATGTCGACCCCTGGGTTCAGGGTCACGTCGACGTAGAACAGGCCCGCGATCTCGAATTCGGACATGCTGACCGAGGCGCTGCTGGCCAGCGGCTCGTCGATGACCAGGCGCTTGTAGAGGCGCGAATTCTTGCCACCGCCCAGCACGAAGGCCGCGAGGTCGAGCAGGTCGGTATCCATCGCACCCATTTCCGGTGCGTTCCAGGAACGGAAGAAACGGGCCTGGGGCACGCGATCCTCGACCACCACGCGGCGGCTGTCGTCGCGCTTGGCAATCCATGCCTGCGGGCGAACCACCGGCGGTCCGGCCTGGATGTCACCAAAATATTTCTGGACCTTGGCCAGTGCTTCCTCGGTATCCACATCGCCCACCACGGCAATCGTCGCATTGGCAGCACCGTAGTAATCGCGGAACCACTGCTTGACGTCTTCCAGTGATGCGGCGTCCAGGTCCTCCATCGAACCTATCACCGACCAGGAATACGGGTGGCCCTTGGGGAAAGAATTCTCCAGCAGGATGGTGAACAGGCGACCATAGGGCTGGTTCTCGCCCTGGCGCTTTTCGTTCTGCACGACGCCGCGCTGCTCGTCCAGCTTGTCCTGGGTCACCGCGCCCAGCAGGTGCCCCATGCGATCGGATTCCATCCACAACGCCATGTCGAGCGCGTTCTTGGGCACATTCTGGAAATAGTTGGTGCGGTCGAAATTGGTCGTGCCGTTCTGCGAAGTCACACCAACGGCATCAAAGGGCCCGAAAAATTCACCTGGCGCATTCTCCGAGCCATTGAACATCAGGTGCTCGAACAGGTGCGCGAAGCCGGTACGGCCAAGCTTCTCGTTCTTGGAACCGACGTGGTACCAGACATTGACGGCCACGATCGGCGCCTTCTTGTCTTCGCTGATGATCACGGTCAGGCCGTTGTCCAGCGTGAACTTCTGGTATTCGATTTCCGGCAGGCTGTCAGCAGCCATGGCCGGTGAAGACGCCAGTGCGGCGAGTGCCATGACGGCAAGGTAACGA
The DNA here is from genome assembly GCA_033720895.1 of Gammaproteobacteria bacterium. Taxonomy (NCBI): domain Bacteria; kingdom Pseudomonadati; phylum Pseudomonadota; class Gammaproteobacteria; species Gammaproteobacteria bacterium. Next base: position 43,005 of record JAWWBS010000008.1, on the reverse strand, counting down.
CGAAGTCGTGACAACATTTCAAGTCCCCTCTGCTTGATGCGAATGTCTAACTATTTCTTGCGACTTTTGAAGTGCTTCAGCATGCGATCTTTCTTGCGCTGCTGACGCGGTGTAAGAGTGTTTCGACGCCCGGAATACGGATTGGTTCCCGTCTTGAACTCGATTTTCACGGGCGTGCCGTAGAGCTGGAAGGTGTCGCGAAAGCGATTTTCCAGGTAACGGCGATAGGCCTCGGGCACGCGCTCTGTCTGGTTGCCGTGGATCACGATGATCGGCGGACGACGACCGCCCTGGTGGGCGAATCGGAGCTTGATGCGGCGACCGCGGATCAGCGGTGGCTGGTGCTGCTGCACCGCCTGTTCCAGCACGCGCGTCAGCTCAGGCGTGGCCAGTTCCTTCATGGCGGCATCGTGGGCCTCGTTGATGGATCCCATCAGGTCGCCCACGCCGGTTCCATGGAGTGCGGAAATGTAATGCAGGCGCGCAAACGTCAGGAATGGCAGCTTGATGTCGACTTCCGCCTTGACACGATCGCGCTTGGACGGGTCCAGTCCATCCCACTTGTTCACCGCCAGCACGATGGCGCGGCCACGATCCACGGCAAGACCGGCCAGCGAAGCATCCTGCTCGGTAATGCCCTCGCGGGCATCTAGCACGATGATCACGGCATGCGCCTGGTCGATCGCCTGCAGTGTCTTGACGATGCTGAATTTCTCGATGGTCTCGGAGACACGCGATTTGCGGCGCACGCCTGCGGTATCGACCAGGGTGTACTTGTGACCGTCGCGTTCGAAAGGCACCGCCACCGCATCGCGCGTGGTCCCGGGCTGGTCGAAAGCAACGAGTCGTTCCTCGCCAATCAGGCGGTTGATCAAGGTGGATTTGCCGACATTGGGACGACCGAGCACGGCGACCCGCACGCCCTCTTCCTCGGGCAGCAGGTCCTCGTCATCGGTTTCGGGAAAATCGGCAAGCGCAGCCGTCATCAGCGCTTCGACACCACGGCCGTTGGCCGCGGCGATCGCCTTCGGCTCGCCAAGACCGAGGGCATGGAATTCCGCCGTGACCATCTCGGCTTGCAGGCCTTCGCTCTTGTTGACGGCCAGCAGGACCGTCTTGCCGGCCCGGCGCAGTTCTCCGGCAATGCGTTCATCGCCTGACGCGAGCCCGTTCCTGCCGTCGACGACGAAAATAGCCACATCGGCTTCTTCGAGCGCGAGCATGCTCTGCTTCATCATCAGGGCATCGATGCCCTGGTCTTCGCCCGACAGGCCGCCAGTATCGATCACGATGTAACCGCGCGGCCCGACCTTGCCGAAACCGTACTGTCGGTCACGCGTCAGCCCCGGGGCATCGGCCACCAGGGCGTCACGCGAACGCGTCAGGAAATTGAACAGCGTCGATTTGCCGACATTGGGTCGACCCAGGAGTGCAACAACCGGCAGCATCAGTCAGTCACTCCTGCCAGGGTTCACGACCGTGACTGCAGGCGGTAGGCGGCAACATCACCATCGGCCGACTGCACCACCAGCAATTCGCCAGCAATGACTCCCCGCTGCTGCAGGGGTTCGCCATCGTGCTCGATGCGATATTCGATTTCGCCAGTCGCGCGATTCAGGAAGTGCAGGTAGCCCTCTTCATCGCCCACCACGACCTTGTCCTGGAAAATGACGGGTGCGGTGGCTCCGCGGTAGAGCAAGCCTTCCTGGGTCCAGAGATCACGCCCCGAAAGGCGATCGAACCCGCGAACCTTGCCTTCTTCGTCAACGATGAACACATCGCTGAAATCCACCGCCGGCGACAGCAGGCTGGAAAGCTCTTCGTTCCAGAGCTCGTCGCCCGTCTGAAGCATCAGGTTGACCAGCGCGCCGTTGTACCCCGTGACATAGACATCGTCGCGAAAGACGGCCACTTCGGCATCGACATCGACCAGCTCGCTGATGACCGTGCGTCCACCCGGAACACTGACCTGGGACTCCCAGACAGTACTGCCATCGTCGGTCCTGACCGCGACCACGCGACCGTTGTCGAAACCGACAATCACCTTGTCACGCGCCATGACGGGCGTGGAGAGGCCACGAAGGGTCAGGCTTGGAATCTCCCGGCCGGTTTCCCAGCGGACTTCGCCGCTGGCCGCATCCAGCGCGACCAGGTAGCCATTGGCCAGGCGCACCACGACGAGGCCCGCGCCGATGGCCGGCGGTGCCAGGACTTCACCCGTGACTTCTGCCTGCCAGCGCTGCTCGCCGCTGCCTGCATCCAGCGCAAGAACCCGACCATCGCTGGTACCGACAGCCACGATCCCCTCGCCTACCGATGGTCCTCCGGAAAACGGCATGTACTCGGACGGTCCCCACCAGGCAAATTCATAGGAATCGAACTCCCACTGGACGGAACCGGTCTGCGCATCCAGCGCCACCACATGACCCTTGTGGTCGGCCACGAAAATACGGCCATCCGCATGGGAGGGGCGCAAACCGAAGCGCAGCTCCTCACCCAGGGAACTCAGCGAATGCGTCCACACCTCTCTGACCTCATAGCCTGCCGTCGGCAGGTCGGTCAGCGGGGTCGGCGGCGTCGGATCGTTCGACGCACAACCAGCGGCCAGCGCCAACGTGGCCAGCAGTGCGGATACTCGGGAGAAAACCTGCATCGACATCATTCGCCAGCCTGGCTGTCATCACCGGATTCAGCTGTTGCGTCGGCAGGCTCGTCAGCAGCACTCGCCGTATCGAGTGCCGACATCGGCATCTCGACATTCTGCAGCTTCATTTCGACCATCTGGCGATCACCAACCGCGTCACCATCCAGCAAGGCCAGCGCTTCGCTGTAGTGAGCGCGTGCCTGTTCGCGGTCGCCCTGCAACAAGGCCGCATCACCGAGGGTCTCCTGGTAAAGGGCGTCATATGCGCCGGCTTCCACGGCAGTCAGCAACGACGTCGCGTCGGCTGCCTGGTCGGTCATCAGCATGACTCGCGCGAGGCGCAGGCGCGCCAGCAGGGCCAGTTCGGGATCATCGCTGTTGTTCATGGCCCAGCGAAGCTTGCCGGCTGCCGCCTGCAGTTCGCCGTTTTCGACCAGCTTGGCGGCGTGCAGCAACGCAGCCTGTGCGGCATACGGCGTGCCCGCGTAGTCGCTTTCCAGCGTGCCCGTCCGGGCTGCGAGGGTCTCGAGGTCTCCGTCCAGGGCAGCCTCCGAAGCAGCCTCGAACACGTTCGACGCCTGCTCGGTCAGCTCCAGCTGACGGGCTTCCCACATGCGATACCCGACCACGGAACCAACGCTGATGAACAGGCCTACCGTGATGAACAGCCAGTTCTCGTTCCACCAGGCCTTCAGTGCCTGCAATTCGTCATGTTCGTTCGTTGCCACTTTCCTACTCTCCACTGTTCGCATCGATCGGATGCGAGATATCAAAAAAATTTGTTGTCAGTCGACCAGCGCCTGCAATCGCGCCAGGACCTCGGCTTCCGCTAGCATTTCCTGTTCCCCGCCACCGCGCAGTGGCTTGAAGGCAACCTCGCCGGAGGCGACCTCGTCATCCCCCAGCACCAGCGCCACCGCGGCGCCACTCTTGTCGGCCTTCTTGAACTGCGACTTGAAACTGCCGCCCGCCAGATTCGTCACCAGGCGCAAGCCGGGCACCTTATCCCTGAGCTGTTCGGCAAGCAAGACGCCCTTGCGCCCGGCAGCCTCTCCGACCAGCACGAGGTAGGCGTGAGGCAGCAGCGGCTCGGGGGTCAGCCCTTCCACTTCAAGCAGGGCGATAAGTCGCTCGATGCCCAGTCCCCAGCCGATGGCCGGCACGGGCTTGCCACCCAGTTGCTCGACCAGGCCGTCGTACCGGCCACCCGAGCAAACCGCGCTTTGCGCGCCCAGCTTGTCGGTTGTCCATTCGAAAACGGTGCGATTGTAGTAATCCAGGCCACGTACGAGCCGCGGATTCAGCGTCCAGGCAATGCCGCAGTCATCCAGCAGGCCACAGACCAGCTCGAAATGCGCCCTGGAATCGTCATCCAGAAAGTCAGCGAGCACCGGCGCATCGGCCAGCAAGGCGCGGGTTCCTTCGTGCTTGCTGTCCAGCAAGCGCAACGGATTGGACTGCAGGCGCCGCCTGCCGTCGTCATCCAGCTCGGCCTCGTGACCGCTGAAGTACTCGACAAGGGCGGCACGATACTGCGAGCGCGCCTCGACCGAACCCAGCGAATTGAGTTCCAGTGTCAGGCCCTCAAGCCCGAGGCGCTGCCACAGGCGCGCCGACAGCTGGATCACCTCGACATCGGCAGCCGCCGACTCGATACCGAAGACCTCGACACCGAACTGGTGAAACTGCCGGTACCGGCCCTTTTGCGGTCGCTCGTAGCGAAACATCGGGCCGGAGTACCAGAGCTTCTGGATCTGGTTGTGAAAAAGGCCGTGCTGGATGCCGGCGCGAACGCATCCGGCAGTGCCCTCCGGTCGCAGCGACATGCTCTTGCCGTTGCGATCGTCGAAGGTATACATCTCCTTTTCGACGATGTCGGTCACTTCGCCGATCGAACGCGCAAAAAGAGCGGTCGATTCGACGATCGGCATGCGCATTTCCTGGTAACCGTAAGCCGCAAAGACATCCTGTGCGGCGGCTTCCACCTGCTGCCAGACGGCCACCTGCTCGGGCAGTATGTCGTTAAAGCCCCGGATGGACTGGATGGTGTCGCTCACGTCAGTTCCTGGTTCTTTGTCTTAGCGTGAAGTGGGGATGCCAAAGCGTGCGGTATTGTCGCGGCGGGTGTAATCCGCCAGGTCGAACTCTTCGCCGTCGACCATGATGCTGACGGCCGGCGCATTGCCCAGGAAGATCCGCACGGCTCCTTCTGCCGTCACGACCCGGCGGCTGCCCGCGGTCTGCAGATCGTAAAGCAGGGCCTTGCCATTGCTGTCATAAATTTCCACCCAGCACTCTTCATCGAAGGCCAGCTCGATCGTCCGCTGGACGCCATCCGCCTCCGCCTGCTGCTCAGTCACGGCTGGCGCGACATTATCCGCTGTGTTCGATTCCGACGGACGCTCCACTGTCGAAGCATTGTTGCTCGACAGCTGGCGGCTGTTCGCCGCTGGCTGTCGGCCAGTTTCGCGCCCGAGCGCATTCGCATCGGCATCCTCTGCTGGCGATACAGTCTCGGGATCCTTGTCGGGCCCGGCCGGGCTGCCTGAGACCGGCTCGCTATCACCGCCTGCCGGCTCCGCACCCGCAACATCGGCGGCCACAGCTGGCTCTTCAAGCCTGTCGACCGCAGGCAGCATGCCCTGCGAAATATCTTCCTGGGACTCGGCAGGCATCGCATCGTGGTTGTAATACCACCAGCCCGCGGAGCCGATCAGCAGGACGAGCAACAGGATGCCGCCGACCACGCGCAACCAGCCAAGTCCGACGCCCGGCGCCATGGAAGGCCCTTCGGCCGATCGCTTCACAAGGCCTGGTTCCGACGGATGCTGGCTGGCTTCGTACGCTGCCACCAGCGGTGCCGCTTCCATGTCCAGCAGCTTTGCATAGTTCCTGATATGACCCTTCACGAAGACCGGCGCACCAAGAGACGCGTACTCATCGCGCTCGAGCGCTGCGAGCATGGCCTCGGCAACATGCAGCGACATGGCCACCTGGCCCAGGGTCAGGTCATGGGACTCTCGTTCCCGCTTCAATGCCTCGCCAGGCTGAATGCCGGCCGGCTGCTGCTCTTCGCTTGCCGCGTCGACGTCGTCGTGATGCTCAGTCACTGCGACTCTCCATCAGCAGGTTGGCTTCACGGGAATCCGGGTAGTCACGCATGAGAATGTCGCTGTAGCGTTTCTCCGCCTGCTTGTCCTCGAGGCGACGTTCGATACGCACCCCCAGCCAGATGGCTTCCGGCGGCAGGGTTGCGGTCGACTCGAGTCGCTGCATGAACGCGCGCGCACCCAGGTAGTTGCCGCGCTCGAAACTCAGGTCTGCCATCTGCCACAGGGCCAGCGGGTAAGCAGGATTGATCTTCAATGCCTGCCGATACATGTTCTCCGCTTCGGCGAAGTCGCCCTTTCGCTTGGCACAGGTGCCAGCGTTGGTCCAGGCGCTCTCCGGACGACCGTAGTACTGATTGTTGGCTGCCAGCATGAACATCTCGATGCCGTCATCATACTCGCCGCGATCACAAAGGAAGCCGCCGAAATTGTTCTGCACGGCGGCATCCTCGGGCGCGAGATCCAGCGCTTCTTCAAAGCTGTCCTCGGCCGCCGAGTATTCCTTCAGCTCTGCCAGCAGCATGCCCTTGACCAGGTGCGCCTGGGCATAGTCGGGATCCTGCTCGATGGCCTTCTCGATCTTTTCCATGGCGACTTCTCGCTGCCCGATCCGGAAATACTCGAGGGCCAGGTTGGTATTCGATGCCGACGCCTGCGGATCGACCTTGCTCTTTCCAGCCGTCGAAACACAGCCGGTCATCGCGACCGAAAGCAGGACCAGCAGAAACGTGCTTTTGATTCTTGTTGTCATCATGTCTGCACCCGTGCCATGTGAGCTGCCATTTTTTCTGCGCGCTTGCTGCGATCTGCCACTTTGCCAGCCAGCTGCCCGCAGGCGGCATCGATGTCATCACCGCGCGTCTTGCGCGTGACCGTTACCAGGCCCTTGCGAACCAGAATATCGCGGAATGCGTTGATGCGTTCAATGGGCGAACGCTCGTAAGGCGTTCCCGGGAAGGGGTTGAACGGAATCAGGTTGACCTTGCAAGGCAGCCCGCCCAGGAGCTTCGCAAGTTCGCGCGCATGCTCCGGCTTGTCATTCACGCCGTTCAACATCACGTACTCGACGTAGATGTGACGATGCGGCTTCTTCTTCACGTAAGCCCAGCAGGCCTCCATGAGTTCCTTGATGGGATATTTCTGGTTGATCGGCACCAGCACGTCACGCAACTCGTCATTCGGCGCGTGCAACGAAACCGCCAGCGCGTACTCGGCTTCCTCGTTGAGCCGATGCATGGCAGGCACGATGCCAGAAGTGCTGACCGTGACGCGGCGCTTGGACATGCCGTAACCATAATCATCCAGCAGGACATGGATGGAACTCAGCACGTTCTGGTAGTTGGCCAGCGGCTCGCCCATGCCCATGAAAACCACGTTGGTGATGATGCGATCACCACCCTTGGAGTAACCCAGCAGCTTGTTCGCCAGCCAGACCTGGCCGACGATCTCGGCAGCCGACAGGTTGCGATTGAAGCCCTGCTGGGCAGTCGAACAGAAGGTGCAGTCCAGCGCGCAACCGACCTGCGATGAAATGCACAGGGTGCCGCGCTCGTCCTCGGGAATGAACACCATCTCGATGCCGTTGGTGGCATCCATGTTCAGCAGCCATTTGCGAGTGCCGTCCTTGGAAACATTGTCGACCATCACCTCGGGGACACGCACTTCGGCAATCTGCTTGAGCTTGTCGCGCAGCTTCTTGCTGACATCGGTCATGCGGTCGAAGTCGTGCTCGCCCGCAGCATAGATCCACTTCATGACCTGGCGCGCGCGAAACGGTTTCTCGCCCATGTCGGCGAAAAACGCTTCCAGCTCGGCACGTGGCATGCCCAGCAGGTTGATCTTCTTGTCAGCGGCTTCGGTCATCTGTAATTCCAAAGTAGCTGCCCGGCTTGATTGCCGGGCAGCCAGTACTGCTTTATCGCGTGCGCTCGCACACGCCTTCCGGGAAGAAGAACTTGATCTCTTCCGCGGCGGTTTCCGGCGCATCCGAACCGTGCACGACGTTCTCGTCAACGGTCTTGGCGAAATCTGCGCGGATGGTGCCAGCCTCGGCCTCGGCCGGGTTGGTCGCACCCATCAGGTCGCGATTCTTCGCAATGGCGTCTTCGCCTTCCAGGCACTGCACCATGACAGGACCCGAGGTCATGAAACCAACGAGGTCGTTGTAGAACGGACGCTCCTTGTGAACCGCGTAGAATTCGCCAGCCTGCTCCTTGCTCAGGTGCACCATCTTGGCGGCGACCACCTTCAGGCCGGCCTTCTCGAAGCGGCTGTAGATGTCACCGATGATGTTCTTTGCAACGCCATCCGGCTTGATGATGGAAAGGGTCCGTTCAACTGCCATTTTCGAAAAATCTCCGTAGTCGTATTGCACAAATGAAGCAAACCCGCGAAATCGCGGGTTTGCGGGTAAATTCAAGGGTTTAAGTGTACGTTGACGGCCGGTTTCAGGCAATCAAGGAAGCGCCAAAAGGCGGTCAAATCCCCGGTTTTTCACAGTTTCGGCCCGACCGGGGCCAGCGGCCGATCAGACCGTGAAGCTTTCGCCGCAGCCGCACTCGTCCTTGACGTTGGGATTGCGGAATTTGAACATCTGGTTCAGGCCCTCCGAGATGTAGTCCACCTCGGTGCCGTCCACGAAAGTCAGCGCGTCTTCCGGCACCACGACCGTCAGGCCCTGGCTTTCGAAAGTCTGTTCGCCTTCCCTGATTTCATCAGCAAAACCAAGGTCATAGGCCCAGCCGGAGCAGCCGGTCTTGCGCACGCCCAGGCGCAGGCCAAGCCCCTTGCCACGCTTTTCCAGGTGGTTCCGGACGTGGGCAGCAGCTTGTTCGGTCAGGGTGATCACGATGCGATTTCCTCGGGATGCGATTCGTTCAAAATGGCCTGGTACAGAGCCTTGATGGCGTCTTCCAGCAGTATTTTCAAGTCCAGCTTCTCGGCCGGCAAGGGCAGCTCGGTCTCCAGGAAACCTGCCCGGAAATCCTGCAAATCCACCACGGCAGCCCCCTCCAGGCGCTCGGCAAGCAGGTCCGCAGCCGCCACCAGGTGGGGACAGCCTATCGCCTGAAATCTCAGTCTTTTCAGTCGCTTGCGATCGTCGACAAGGGCCTGGAAACAGATTTCAGCGTCCCTGGCGCGGGAACGCAGGGTAACGGCCACAGCGCCCGGCAGCGATCCCGAGAACCGCGGTTCGGCAAAGCGTCGGGCCACTTCTGGGCCATAATCATTCAGTACAGGGCCGTTCATAAGCCCTTATTTTAACAGGATTTTCAGCCTGTTTCCGGTCAGTCGCCTTGCGCCAGCAGGGCCCCGGCCACCGCGCGCAGCTTGCTCACTGCCTCCGTGACCAGTTCCACGGCGCGTTCCACGTCCTGTTCGCTGGTCCAGCGCCCCAGGCTGAAGCGCAGGCTGGCGCCCGCCAGGCGATCAGACCGGCCCAGGGCCCTGAGCACGAACGAGGGCTCACGGCTGGCGGAATTGCAGGCCGAACCCGCGGACACGGCCAGCGCCGGCAAGGCAAACTGCAGGGATTCACCATCGACGCCCTCGAAACTGACGTTCAACACGCCCGGCAGGCTGTGCTCGGCCGGCGCATTGCGGTGTACCCCGCCCAGCGTTGCCAGTCCCTGCCAGAGCTGCTCACGCAGCCCGACCAGCCTCTCGGCCTCGGCGAGCTGGTCCTCGACTGCCAGTGCCAGCGCACGGCTGAGGCCCACGATCTGGTGGGTCGGCAAGGTTCCGGAGCGAAGTCCGCGCTCGTGGCCGCCACCGTGCTGCTGGGCCTCGACCGGCCCGAAGCCCGGGCGGACGTAGAGGATGCCGATGCCCTTGGGCCCGTAGAACTTGTGGCCGCTAGCCGCCAGGGTATCGATCGGCAATTCATCGAGATTCAGCGGCAGCTTGCCGGCAGACTGGGCGGCATCGACGTGGAACGGGACACCCGCTTCGCGACAGACCGCGCCCAGCTCCGCGATGTCATTGACCACGCCGGTCTCGTTGTTCGCGTGCAGCAAGGCGACCAGTGCCGTGTCCTCCCGCAGTGCGGTCCGCAACTGCTCAGGCGTGATGCGGCCTTCGGCTTCAGGCACCAGCCAGCTGACCTCGAAGCCCTCCTTTTCGAGCGCCTTGCAGGCATCGATCACGGCCTTGTGCGAGGTCTTGTCGGTCACGATGTGCTTGCCGCGACGGCTCGCCCGGGCAATGCCCTTGATCGCCAAGTTGTCGCTTTCAGTGGCGCCGGAGGTAAAGACCAGGTTCTCGGGGCGGGTATGCAAGGCGGCGGCGGCTTCGGCGCGCGCCTGCGCAACGGCCTCGGCTGCTTCGCGGCCCGCGGCATGGCCGGTCGAGGCCGGGTTCGCAAACACACCGGCCGGGGTCAGGAATGTCATCATGACCTCCGCCACCCGCGGATCGACCGGTGTGGTCGCCGCGTAATCCAGGTAAATCATTTCTCCACTGCCAGCATTCATGGATCGCTTGCCCCTTCGCGTTCTTCAGTTCCGTATCGCTACCAGCCGACAGCCCCACCCGCGGACTGACTCGGCAAGGCGCCCCGGAGGTTTTCCAGGGCACCAAGAAATTCGTTCACTTGTTCATGCGTATTGTCGAGGCCAAAGGTCACGCGGATCGCGCTGCGCGCGGCATCCGGCGGCACGCCCATGGCGGTCAGCACGTGACTCGGCGCGCTGTCACCGGAATGGCAGGCCGAGCCGGTCGAGACCGCAAATCCCGCACGGTCCAGCCCCATCTGCACGGTATCGCCGGCATAGCCGGCGACGCCGAACTGGCAGGTATTCGGGAGGCGCTCGCTGGCCGCGGCAAAGAGGGTGATGCCGGGAATCGCCGCGAGGCCTCGCTCGAGCTGGTCACGCAACTGGCGGGTGTGCGTCGAAAATTCCGCCTGGCTTGCGACCGCGTGTGTCGCCGCAACGCCGAAGCCCACGATGCCCGGCAGGTTTTCCGTGCCCGAACGCAAGCCGGCTTCCTGTCCTCCGCCATGCTGGCCGGCAAAGAGCTCGACGGCGCCAGCCAGCAACAAGGCACCCACGCCCTTCGGCGCACCGATCTTGTGGCCGGAGATCGACGCCAGGTCGGCACCCAGCTCGGCCATGCTGAACGGCTGCTTGCCCGGCAGTTGCACGGCATCGCAATGGAACACGGCACCCGCGGCGTGGGCGAGCTCCGCCAATGGCGCGATGTCGGTCAGCACGCCGGTCTCGTTGTTGGCAGCCATCAGTGACACCAGCAGGACCTCATCATCGAGCAGGGACCGGTAGGCAGGCAGGTCGATATGACCGTCGGCAGCCACGGGAACTTCCTCGACGGTGAATCCGAGCCGCCGCAGGGCGAAGGCCTCGTCGCGCACCGCTGCGTGCTCGGTGCTGCCAACCAGCAGGCGGCGGCGCGCAGCGCCAGTCGCCAGCGCCTGCAAGGCCACGCCGCGCAGTGCCAGCGCATTCGATTCCGTGCCACCGCTGGTGAACACCACCTGGCGTGGATGCACGCCGGCAAGCTCGGCAACAGCGCCGCGGGCATCATCGAGCGCATTGCGCGCCAGGCGGCCTGGGGCATGGATGCTGGAAGGATTGCCAAAATTCCCGCCCAGCATGGGCAACATGGCCTCCCGCACCTCGGGTAGCACGGCCGTCGTCGCGTTGTGGTCGAAGTAGATCATTCGTCCATTCTACTCCTGCTCGTCGCCGTGACTCGCTTTCTCGAACAAGGATTTGTCCACCTCGGGCAGCGGTCCCTTGGGATCGACCTCCGGTGCAAAGGCGCGCAGCATGCCGCGCAGGATCTGGACTTCATTGGTATCCAGCCCGGCCCGTCCGAACAGCGCACGGAAGCGCCGCATCAGGTGCTCCGGGTTGTGACGCTTGAGGAAATCACGTCGAGCCAGCACGTTGCGCAGGTGGTGGTAGAGCCGTTCCATGTCCTCGTGGCTGGCAGGCGGAAAGTCCGGCTCCTGCACCGGCACCTTGCTGGCCAGCATCGCCATCCGCAGCTCGTAGGCAAGCACCTGCACCGCCGCACCGAGGTTCAGCGAGGAGTACTCGGGGTTGGCCGGGATGTGAACCAGGTGGGTGCACAGGTCGAGCTCTTCATTGCTGAGCCCGGATTTCTCCCGCCCGAATACAACGGCTACCTGCCCGGCGCCCGTCGCCTCGACCAGCCGTTCGCCTGCCTGGCGGGGATCGAGCTGCTCCCACTGGATGGAACGCAGGCGTGCGGATGTGCCCAGCACCAGGTGGCAATCCGCCACCGCCGACGCCAGGTCCTCGTGCACCGTGGCCTTCGCGAGGATGTCGTCCGCGCCCGAGGCACGATCGGAGGCTTCATCCGAGGGGAAATGCCAGGGCTTCACCAGGTGCAAGGCACCCAGTCCCATGACTTTCATGGCGCGGGCTGCGGCACCGATATTGCCGGGATGACTGGTCTCGACCAGCACCACGCGAATGCGCTCGGCTGCCGCAAGACCCTGTCTGGACTGGCTATCGCTCACAAAACACTCCAATGGGCTGTTTTCCGTGCCCCGGCTGCTGCCAGCCGGGAAATTCTGCTATTCTACGCGACCTTGGCCAGCCCGACAGGGTCTGGCCCCCGCCGCGAGTCCGGCGGGAGCTTCTTTGACATCGATAAGGTGGAATCATGCATCCCATGCTGACAATCGGCGTGCGTGCCGCGCGGCGCGCAGGCGACATCATCTCCCGGTCCATGGACCGACTCCCGGAGATCAAGGTCGAAACCAAGGCGAACAACGATTTCGTCTCGGAAGTGGACCGCAAGGCCGAGGCCGCCATTATCGATACCATCCGCCAGTCGTATCGTGACCATGCCTTCCTCGCCGAGGAGTCAGGCAAGACGGGCGATTCCGATCATGTCTGGATCATCGACCCTCTCGATGGCACGACCAATTTCCTGCATGGCTTCCCGGTGTTTGCCGTGTCCCTGGCCTTGCAGGTCAAGGGCCGGACCGAAGTGGGCATCATCTACGACCCCATGCGACAGGAGCTCTTCACTGCCGAGCGCGGTGGTGGCGTCACGCTGGATGACAAGCGCATTCGCGTCGGCAAGCGCAAGGAGCTGAACAATTCGCTGATCGGCACCGGCTTCCCCTTCCGCGACGCCGAGAATCTCGACACCTACATGCCGATGCTGCGCGCCATGCTGGAACAGACGCGTGGCGTGCGCCGCCCGGGAGCCGCTGCCCTGGATCTCGCCTACGTGGCAGCGGGCCGGCTCGACGGCTTTTTCGAAATGGGCCTGCAGATCTGGGACATCGCTGCCGGTGCCTTGATGGTGCAGGAGGCCGGCGGCCTGGTTGGCTCGCTGGATGGTGGTACCGACCATCTCGAAACCGGCAACATTCTCGCCGCCAATCCCAAGCTGTTCGCACAGATGGCGCGGGTACTGAAAGCCGCCAGGTAGCAGTTCCCCCGCTCGAAACGAAAAAAGCCGCTGCAGTGCAGCGGCTTTTTTCGTGCCCGATGACTGCCTTACGGCATGTCGTCGATTGGTTCCTTCTCCGACAAGGGAAGCAGGTCTTCCTTCTCCAGGCCCAGCGCCAGGGTCAGCGCGCTGGCAATGTAGATCGAGGAATAGGTACCCACGACCACACCGATCAACAAGGCAAGCGCAAAGGAATGGATCACCTCGCCGCCGATGTAGAACAGCGCCAGCAGCACCAGGAAGGTCGTGAACGATGTCATCAAGGTGCGCGACAGGTTCTGATTGATCGACTTGTTGGCAATCTCCATCGGCGTGCCCTTGCGCACCAGCCTAAAGTTCTCGCGAATGCGGTCATAGACCACGATGGTGTCATTCAGCGAATAACCGATCACGGCCAGCACGGCCGCCAGCACCGTCAGGTCGAACGGAGCCTGCAGGATGGAAAACATGCCGACAGTCAGCAGCACGTCATGGGCCAGTGCCGCGACCGCGCCGATGGCCAGCTTCCACTGGAAGCGCAGCGAAATGTAGATCAGGATGCCCATCAGCGCGAACATCATCGCCAGGATGCCCTGCTCCTTCAGCTGCTCGCCCACCTGCGGGCCAACGAATTCGACGCGACGCATCTCGGCGCCACTGTCCTGCTGGCGCAAGGCGCCCAGCACGTTATCCGAAATCTCCGCGTTGGAACGCTCGTCTCCCGGTTGCAGCCGGATCAACACATCCGACGTGACACCGAAGTGCTGCACGATGGCATCCGGGTAGTCGATGGACGCCAGGGTATCGCGAATCGGTTCCAGCTCGACGGCTTCCGGGTAACCCACTTCCAGCAGCACGCCTCCGGTGAAGTCGATGCCGAAGTTGAGGCTGCGAGTCACCAGGCTGCCGGCTGCCACGAGGATCAGCACCAGCGAAATCACGAAGGCGAACTTGCGCAGTGACAGGAAATCGATGGTCGTCTCTTTCTTGAAGAATTCCATGGCGGTTCCTCAGATCGAGATGGACGTGACGCGACGCCCACCGTAAATCGCATTCACCAGCGCACGCGTTCCCACGATGGCCGTGAACATGGATGTGATGATGCCGATCGACAAGGTGACCGCAAATCCCTTGATCGGGCCGGTACCAAAGATGAACAGCACCAGTGCCGCGATCAACGTCGTGACGTTGGCATCGGCAATGGTCGAGAAGGCCTTGTCGTAACCGGCATGGATGGCCGCCTGCGGCGTGTTGCCGGCGCGCAGCTCTTCCCTGATTCTTTCGAAGATCAACACGTTGGCGTCGACCGCCATGCCGACTGTCAGCACGATGCCGGCAATGCCGGGCAGGGTCAGGGTGGCCTGCAGCAAGGACAGCACTGCCACCATCAACACCAGGTTGATGGTCAGGGCAGCATTCGCGACCAGGCCGAACATCTTGTAGTAGACCAGCATGAACACGATCACCAGCAGGAAACCAAGCTGCACGGCCAGCGTGCCCTGCTCGATGTTGTCAGCGCCCAGGCTCGGGCCGATGGTGCGCTCCTCGACGATATTGATCGGTGCTGCCAGCGAACCGGCGCGCAACAGCAGCGCAAGGCTGCGAGCCTCGTTCGGCTGCAGGCCGGTCACCATGAAGCGGTTGGAAAACACGCCGGCAATGTTCGACAAGGAAATGATTTCCTCTTCCGCGCGGAAACGGGTTTTCGGCTCGCCGTTTTCCAACACCGTGAACGGCTTGTTCTCGATGAACACCACGCCCATGCGCTTGCCCAGGTTTTCCTGGGTATTCTGCAGCATGCGACGACCACCCTGGGCATCCAGGTTGACGTGCACGGCCGGTGCACCGTTCTGGTCGAAGCCGGAGGTCGCGTCGGTCAGCTGGTCACCGGAAACGATGACCTCTCGCTGCAACAGGACCGGGCGACCGGTCTCGCGATCGGTGTAGAGCTTGGCGCCTGCCGGTACGCGACCCGTGCGTTCGGCCGCATCGGGGTCACCGCCTTCGTATTGCATCCGGAACTCGACTGTCGCCGTGGCGCCGAGAATCTTCTTGGCGCGAGCGGTGTCCTGCACGCCCGGCAGCTGGACCACGATACGGTCCTCGCCCTGGCGCTGCACCAGCGGTTCGGCCACGCCGAGTTCATTGACACGATTGCGAATCGTGATCGTGTTCTGCTGGATTGCCTGGGTCTTGATTTCCTTGATGCGCTCTTCGGTCAGCGTCGCGACCACCGCCGGCTCGTCCGACTCCGCGTCGATTCGATAGGACAGCTCGGGGTATTTCTGGCGCAGTTCGCGTTCGGCAGCCTCGAGGTCATCGGCCTTGCGCAACTCCAGGCGCAGGTCATTGCCCTCCCGGTCGACACCCAGGTACCGGATGCGCTCTTCGCGCATGGTGGTCTTGAAGTCGCCCTCGTAACGCTCGAACTGCTGGTTGAGGGCCGCATCCATGTCGACTTCCAGCAGGAAGTGCACGCCACCCCGCAGGTCGAGACCCAGGTTCATCGGCTGCAGGCCGAGATCGGCCAGCCAGTCCGGCGTCTTGGCCGCCAGGTTCAGCGCAACGGTGTAATCGTCGTCATTGCCCAGCGTGGCCTGCAGCAGGTCGACGGCCTTGAGCTGGTCATCGGTATTCTTGAATCGAGCCAGCAGCTGGCCATCTTCCACCTCGACCGACAAGGGATCGATGCCACCATCAGCGAGCACCTCGCGCGCCTCGGTCAGCGCCGACACGGTGATGGCCTCACCGGACTCGTGCGAAACCTGGACGGCCGGATCCTCGCCATAGAGGTTCGGCATGGCGATCAAGAGGCCAGCGGCAGCCACCAGGACGACCAGCAGGTTCTTCCAGAGCGGGTATTTGTTCATCATGAATCGAGTTTCCTCGGGAGAATCGGTATCAGAGCGTCTTCAGCGTGCCCTTCGGCAGGACGGTAGCCACGGCATGCTTCTGGATTTTCAGCGTCATGCCATCGGCAACGTCGACGTGCAGGTATTGCTCGCCCACCTTGGAGAGCTTGCCGGCGATGCCGCCATTGGTAACCACCTCGTCGCCGACCGACAGTGCTTCTACCATCTGGCGATGCTCCTTGGCGCGCTTGCTCTGCGGACGAATCAGCAGGAAGTAGAACACCACGAAGATGAGGATCAAAGGCAGGAGCTGGGCCAGCAGGTTGGGTTCGCCGGCCGATTGGCTGGCAGCCATTGCGTCGCTAATGAAAAATCCCATGTCAGAATCCTTGTATTGCGGTTTGCGAAATTCGAGCTGAAACAGGGCTTTCTGGTCCCTGTTTACGGCGCCGCCCGGACCAGGCCGGGCGGAGAAAGTGGCCGATTATGCCACAGGCGGCGGGGTTTTCCCGAGCCGGGCGTAGAAATCGGCCACGAAAGCCTCCAGCGTTCCAGCCGATATGGCGTCACGCAGGCCCTGCATCAAGGCCTGGTAGTGAAAAAGGTTATGAATGGTCGACAATCGCGAGTAGAGAACCTCACCGCATTTGTCGAGATGCTTGAGATAGGCCCGGCTGTAGTTCTGGCAGGTGTAGCAGGCGCAATCCGGGTCGATGGGCGCGGTATCGTCCTTGTAGCGGGCGTTGCGGATTTTCAACACACCAGTCGAGGTGTACAGGAAGCCCGTGCGGGCGTGGCGGGTCGGCAGCACGCAGTCGAACATGTCGATGCCGCGGCGCACCGCTTCGACGATATCTTCCGGGTGCCCGACACCCATGAGGTAGCGCGGCCTGTCGGTCGGCAGCTCGTGCTTCAGGTGGTCCAGCACCCGCAGGCGATCTTCTTCCGGTTCGCCCACCGACAGGCCACCCACGGCAATGCCGTCAAAACCGATACCCATCAGCCCGTGCAAGGACTCGGACCGCAGGGATTCGTACATGCCGCCCTGGACAATCCCGAACAGCGCATTGGGATTCTCGCCATGCGCCTTTTTCGAACGTTCAGCCCAGCGCAAGGACAACTGCATGGACTTGCGGGCCTCCTTCTCGGTGGCCGGGTACGGCGTGCATTCATCGAATATCATCACGATGTCGGATCCGAGCTTGTGCTGGATGGCAATGGCTTCCTCGGGACCGAGGAAGACCTTGTCGCCGTTGACCGGGGACTGGAACGTCACGCCCTGCTCGGTGATCTTGCGCATCTCCGCCAGGCTGAACACCTGGAAACCGCCCGAGTCGGTCAGAATCGGGCCATCCCAGTGCATGAAATCATGCAGGTCGCCATGCTTCTCGATGATGTCGGTCCCGGGCCGCAGCATCAGGTGGAACGTGTTGCCCAGGATGATCTCTGCCCCGATGCCCCGCACTTCCTCGGGCGTCATGGCCTTGACCGTGCCATAGGTCCCCACCGGCATGAACGCCGGCGTCTCTACCGTGCCCCGCTCGAACTGCAGCTGGCCACGCCGTGCGAAGCCATCCGTGGTGTGCAACTCAAACTTCACTCGCCTGCTCCCGCGCTGCCCTGGCGTTCCAGGAACATCGCATCACCATAACTGAAAAACCGGTATCGCTCGGCCACCGCATGGCGGTAGGCACGCATGATGTTGTCGTAACCGGCAAATGCCGACACCAGCATCAACAGCGTCGACTCCGGCAGGTGGAAGTTGGTGACCATGGCATCGACCACCTTGAATTCATACCCCGGGGTGATGAACAGGTCTGTATCGGCAGAATACGGCGCCAACTCGCCGGATTGCGCAGCGGCCTCCAGCGAGCGCACCGACGTCGTACCGATGGCAATGACCCGGCCGCCGCGTTCACGACAGCGCCGAACGGCGGCGCACACCTCGGCAGAAACAATTGCATGTTCCGAATGCATGACGTGCTCGGAGAGATTCTCGACCCGGACCGGCTGGAACGTCCCTGCCCCGACATGCAGGGTGACGAATGTCGTCTCCACGCCCCTGGCCGCTATCTGTTCGAGCAAGGCATCATCGAAATGCAGTCCGGCAGTTGGCGCGGCCACCGCGCCGGGCTCGCGGGCGTAGACCGTCTGGTAACGCTCGCGATCGAGCTCGGCATCCTCTCGATCGATATAGGGCGGCAGGGGCATGTGACCGTGCTGCTCCAGCAACGCCACCACGTCCTCGGCAGGGAATTTCAGCCGGAACAGGTCACCCTCGCGACCCAGGACTTCCACGGACAGCTCGTCTTCAAGTCGCAGCACATTGCCAGGCTTGGGTGACTTGCTGGCGCGCACATGTGCCAGCACTTCACCGCGTTCCTGGATGCGCTCGACCAGCACCTCGACCTTGCCACCGGTTTCCTTTTCTCCCAGCAGCCTCGCGGGCATGACACGGGTGTCATTGAAGACCAGGAGGTCACTGGGCTCCAGGCGGTCCAGCAGCCCGGTAAAGCGGGCATCTTCGATCCGGCCCGTATTGCCGTCGAGGCACAGCAGACGGGAGGCCGATCGCTCGTCCTGCGGGTACCGGGCGATCAGCTCGTCCGGCAGATCGAATGTGAAGTCACTGCGCTGCATGGGATGCGCAGTTTAGCAAAACAAAAGCCCGCCAGCGGCTGAAGTGACGCTGGCGGGCCGTTGCTGTCTCGGCTGCGCGGTCGCTCAGCCTTCGGCAGCCGGTGGCTCGGGTGCCTCGGGCGGGCGCGGCCTCCAGCGCATGCCGACCTCGCGTTCGGGCACCTTGATGCTGACGGTCTGGCGCTTCTTGTTGCGCAGGATCTTTAGCTCGAGATCCTCGCCGCCCTCGTAGGAAGACATGATCTTCAGCGCATGACCCGGATCCCGCGGCTCGCGACCATCAATTTCCAGGATCACGTCGCCATCCTTGAGCTTGTAGGCCTCCTCATGGGGGGCTCGCACGACCAGCAGGCCCTTGTCGGTGCCAAAGTAGGCGCCGAGGTCCTTGCTCAGGGTAACCAGTTCCATATCGCCGATACCGCTCATCAAGCGAACGAAGAACGGTGCATCCGGGGGTGCCGGGATGCCCTTGAATCGCGCCATGACTTCCGGGACAGCTTCCCCTTCCAGGCCACGCAAGCGAACATCGAATTCCTCACCCATCGGTCCCGACAGCATGCGGCTGATAACAAGCGGCTCCGACTCACCCGTCGTTATCGTGACGCTGCGTTCGTCGTCACCGCGCAGGTAGGCAACCTCAGCCTCGTCCCCCGGCTCCTTGCTCTTCATGATTTCCATCAGGCGTCGCTGGGCCTTCTCGTCGCCATCCGACAGATCCTTGCCATCGAGTCCGACAAGGATATCTCCGGAACGAAGTCCGGCCTTGTCAGCGGGACCTCCCGGCGTGACCGACAGGACCTTCAATCCATCAACCTTGTCCTCGCCATCCATGCTGCCGATCACGATGCCAAGTACGGCCCGGTCCGGTGCGCCACCGAGATCGCGCATGAATACCCTTACATTGTTGTCGAAGCCATCCATGTTGCGGGAGAGCTCGGAAACCCGCCGCGCGGCTTGCTCCAGCGCTTCGCGCGCTTCACGCAATTCCTTGCGCTGGGCCTCACGATCCTTGTCACTGTCGGCATCAGCCGGGTCCTGGGCGCTGGCAGGGAAACTGGTGACTGCCAGCAGGCCGAAGACCGCTGCGACCAGCAGGCCCTTGCATCCCGTTGTACGATTTTCGTTGTTCATTTCGACACTCCTTTCCGATCGAAAACTGTCTGAGTCAGATACTGTTGGCGCGATCGGCAGCGACGCTTACCGTGACCAGTGATTCCATCAGGTCAACGCGTCGTTGCCAGAGTTCGCGGCGTTGCTGTTCGCCGAGCGCTGTGCCGGCGGCCAGCTGGTAATCCACCAGCGCGATACTGCTTTGCAGGGACTCGACAGCGCTGACTTCCCGGATGCTGCGCACGCCAGGCTGTCCGAGACGATCCAGCATGGCCTCAAGCTCTCCGGAACGTTGCTGCAGGCTGGCTACCGACACCTGCGCCTCCTGGCCGCTGCCATTGAGCCCGGACCCGGGCTGAACGCTGCTGACAGGGTTCAGGTCGACTGGCAGGCTCGGAGACTGCAAGCCTGCAAATTGCAGGGCGAGCAAGGCGCCCAGCGCCATCAGCCCGAGACCGGCCGCGACCGACAGCCACGGTGCCTGCCAGGACAAGGGCAGCACGCCCGCCTTGCGATCGCGGACCAATACTTCGTGGCTGGACGTCAGTCGCGACCACAACGCCATGTCCGGCTCGGGATCAGGCAGTCCCGCCAGCGTCGCCGGCGCGCCCTCAAGCTCGGCAAGCCGGGCCTGGCATGCCCCGCAATGCTCGAGATGCTGCATGACATCCGTAGAGATCAGTCGACCGTCTCGACTCGCCAGCAGCTGGTCGATGGCCGGATGTGCCTGTGCTGTTGTCGTCTGGTTCATGGTGCTCTGTCCTCCGTGGCGCTTGTCGCCACCAGGGCTTGCAGCCTGGCGTAGCTGCGAGCCAGCTGGGATTTCGAAAAGCTGCTGGTCCTGCCCAGCAGGCCGCCGATTTCCTCGTGCGTGTAACCCTCGACCTCATGCAACCAGAGCACGGTGCGACCTTCCGGGCTCAATTGCCCAAGCAGGCTTTCAAGGTCGCTGGCGGTCAGCAAGTCGATACCCAGGGCTCGCTCGGCATGGAATTTCTCGCCATCGGCTTCGTCGACCCGATGTTGTTCCCAGTAGGAACGCAGCAGCATCAGGCAGCGATTTACGGCAATCCGCCGGATCCACATGCCCAGCGGCGAGTCACCGCGAAAGCCGTCGATCTTGCGCATCACGTCGATGAACGTGTCCTGTACCACCTCGTCGGCCAGGTCGTTGCGCTGCAGGATCCGCCTGGCCAGGCCGAGAACGGGGCCGCCGAACTGCCGATACAGGGCTTCGAAGGCCTGCATGTCACCCGACCGGGCCCTGTCGATCACCGCCGTATCGACCGCTTGTGAAAATTTGCTGCTCATCTGCTAACTATGATGCCTGGGCCGGGAAAAGGGTCGCAGCCAGGGAGGATTTTTAATGGCACCCGGCGATTCGGCTTGCCCGAAATGGCTGATCGCCTATACTGTGCGCCTTGCCCGCCCGGGTGGCGAAACTGGTAGACGCGCGAGATTCAAAATCTCGTTTCCGCAAGGAAGTGTCGGTTCGATTCCGACCCCGGGCACCAACTTCCGCCTTTCCGCCGCAGCCGCGGCTTGCTGGACCCGGGACCCGGGCACTGGCAGGATGTCGACAAGCTACCCGTGAGGCCCGTCCATGCAGTTCTGCAGCAGTTGCGGCAAAACCGTGTCCCACCGTGTTCCCGACGGGGACAACCTGCCCCGCTACGTCTGTGACCACTGTGGCACCGTCCATTACCAGAACCCGCGCATCGTCGCCGGTGCGCTGGTGACCCACGAGGGACGGATCCTGCTTTGCGAAAGGGCCATCGAACCCCGTTACGGCAAGTGGACACTGCCGGCGGGCTTCATGGAGAACGGCGAGACCATCGAAGCTGCCGCTGCGCGCGAGACCTGGGAAGAGGCACGCGCAAAGGTGGAGCTGGCGGCCTTGTATACCATCATCAATGTGCCGCATATCAGCCAGGTCCACATGATGTATCGGGGAACCATGCAGGACGGTCGACATGAGCCAGGGCCCGAGAGCCTGAAGACAGCCTTGTTGCTGCCCGACGAAATACCCTGGGACGAGCTGGCCTTTCCAAGTGTCAGGTTCACGCTCGAGAAGTTCCTGGAAGATTCCAAGGGCGCGGAATTCCCGTTGCATACCACCGAAATCGAGCCCCGCCGGACATGATTTGCCCCGGCCAGCTATGGCAGAATTTCGTCGCTGGCCCTTGATGGCCGCTGACAATCAAACAGCCCGGGAGGTCGCATGACCTTTGTCGTTACCGAAAACTGCATCAAGTGCAAATACACCGACTGCGTCGAAGTCTGCCCGGTGGACTGCTTTCACGAAGGCCCCAATTTCCTGGTAATCGATCCCGAGGAATGCATCGACTGCTCGCTCTGTGAACCGGAGTGCCCGGCCAATGCGATCTTTGCAGAGGATGACCTGCCCGCAGAGCAAGAGCATTTCCTCAAGCTGAATGAAGAGCTTTCGCAGGACTGGCCGGTAATTACGGAACAGAAGGAGCCGCCGGCCGATGCCGAAGAATGGGATGGAAAGCCGGACAAGCTCCAGTACCTGGAGCGCTGAAGCGCGATCGCTTGCATGAAAAAGGGCCGCGTCGCGGCCCTTTCTGTTTCCAACTCCACGACGCCAGCGAGATCAGTCGTTCTGCTCCGCTTTCAGTCGCTCCAGCAACTGCGCAGGTGGCAGGTAGCCACGGTAGAAAGCACCACTTTCCGAAAATATCGCCGGCGTGCCGCGAATGCCAAGGGACCGGCCGATATTGAAATGCTTCATCACCAGGTCCTTGCGCGGGCAATCCGTGTACTCAAAGGACAGGTCCTGCTTGGCACGCCCCATTGCTTCCTGCGGATCCGTCGCGCAAGCCAGGTTCTGCATCTCCTGCCAGTTGGGCGAAGCCAGCCCCCGACGCGGATAGTGTGCATAGCGCACGGCAATCCCTGCATCGTTGTATTCCTCGATCTCGCTGTGAAGCAGGCGGCAGTAACTGCAACTGGTATCCGTGAACACGGTTACCGTGTATTCCGGTGCCTCCGGCGAGAACGTGATGAACTCAGACTCGTCCATGCTGGCAAGCACGGCCTGCCGAGCTTGACGCTGGCCATGCTCCGTAAGGTTGATATCACGCTCCAGGTCGAACAACTCGCCACGCAATACATAGCGACCGTCGGCCGACACATACAGAACAACTGGTCCGACCTTGGTTTCGTAGACACCGGGGATCGGCGTCTTGCGGATGCTGTCAGGATCGACCTGCGGAATCATCTGGATGATCTTCTGTCGATCCTCCTCCTCACCCGCAACCGCACCGGGCACAGGCAGCGTGAGAAGGATGGCAGCAAACAGCGTAGCGGACATTGGAAGGCGCATGGATGAACTCTTGATTGATCAATGGTTTTGACAGCCCCGGCCGAGATTCGTTCCGGGAGACCGGATACTGGCAGAGGTGGGCCGGAGTCTCAACTGACGGTCCGCCGCGACGGTCAGCCGCGCGGGTGATGCTCCTGGTGGAGCTCCTTGAGACGTTCACGCGCGACGTGAGTGTAAATCTGCGTGGTGGACACGTCACTGTGCCCGAGCAGCATCTGGACGACGCGCAAATCAGCGCCGTTGTTCAGGAGGTGAGTGGCAAACGCATGGCGCAAGGTATGTGGTGAAAGCGACTTGCTGATACCGGCCTGCTCCGCATACCGCTTGATGATGTGCCAGAAGGCCTGGCGCGTCATGTGGTCGCTGCGCCGCGTCGGAAACAGGTATACCGTCTGGCGCCGGCGCAGAATCTGCGGCCGACCTTCAGCAAGGAACTTCTCGAGCCAGCGCATCGCTTCTTCGCCCAGGGGAACCAGGCGCTCGCGATCGCCCTTGCCCATGATGCGAACGACGCCCTGGCGAAGATTCACCTCGTCCAGCTGCAAGGCGGTCAATTCGGAAACACGCAAACCGGTTGCGTACAGCACTTCGAGCATGGCACGGTCGCGCAAGCCTAGGGGATCACCGATATCGGGTGCCGCCAGGAGCCGCTCGACTTCCTCTTCCGAAAGCGATTTCGGCAAGGGGCGAGACAACTTGGGCATGTCGATGTTCTGGCTGGGATCCCCGGTGATGCGGCCTTCACGAATCAGCCAGCGATAGAAACGTCTGATGCTCGACAGCTGCCTCGCGGTCGATCGCGGGCGAGCGCCCTGTTCCACACGCCAGGCAATGAAATTCATCAACTGATCACGGCGGGCTTCCGCCACGGGAATATCGAATTCCCGGAGCCAGCGGGCGAGCGAGACGAGGTCGGCACGGTAGGCGGCGAGGGTGTTCGCGGACAGACCACGCTCTACCCACATTGCATCCAGAAAAGCTTCGATATCGACACCATCGGCGGGCATGATGCCGCGCTCGACAGCCTCTTCCGCTTTACCCAACCCAGTGGTTTTCATGTTTTCCCCGCTGCGCATCAGACGCTCTGCGATACCCGTTAATTTTACAATAATTCTGCTAGATAGCTATCAGCCGATGTATGAAATTTTACAAAAGTCACAGCCGCGCGCTGTGACAGCTATCACAGCTTATGTAAAAACTGCCTGGCCTGGGCAGTATCTGCAAGAGGTTGATTTATAGAGGAAAATCATGAGTTCCTCAGAAAAAAGGGGGCGCAAAGCGCCCCCTTCTTCAACCCTTTCGAGGGTAGAACTCAGAGCTGGCTGACAGACTGCTCGGTACGAATGAACTCCAGCCAACTCGTCGCGATACGACGAGTTTCCTGGTAGCCACGCGCCTTGTTGAAAGCCTCTTCGGCGTCACTGAAACGCTTCAGCTCGGCCGATGCGCTACCGCGAATCAGCCACGCCTGGCCTTTCTGCTTGTCTTCCAATCCACCCTTTTCCAGGGCCTTCATGGCAGCGACACGCGCACCCTCATGATCGATTACGTTCATGTAAAGCTGGGCCTGGCGAAGATACAGCTCTCCGTCATCGGCAAGTGCAGCAGCGCGACCCAGGGCATCAATCCCCTTCTCGTACTCACGAGCCTGAATCCATGCCGTAGAGAGCAGTTCGAAGTTCTTCTTCGTGCCCTCGACGCGTTCATCGGCAATTTCCTTTTCAAGGATCTTGCCCGCCTGGTACGGCACTTCCATCATCATGTAGAGACGCACCAGGTTCAGGATGTCGGACTCGTCGGTGATCATGCCCTGCTCGTAACCTGCAGAGATTGCCGACAAGGCCTTGGACTCCTGGCCAAGCTCCATGTAGACGCCTGTGAGCATTCGCCAGTAACGCTCCTTCGGCCAGTAGGCCACAAGGACTTCCAACGTCTTGGCGGCTTCCGGGAACTTGTCGAGCTTGAACTCGATGGTCACCTTGAGCTGCCACCAGCTCTCGGTCTTCCGCTCGGCCTTCTCGACAGCCTTGCTGATGTACGGATAGGCTGGCTGCCACTTTTCCAGCGCGGAATAGGCGTTGGCAACGATCAGGAATGCATTGGCCGGAGGATCTTCCGCGGTCTTGAACCAGTCCAGCATCAGGTCAATGACCTTCTGGTACTGCTCAAGCTGCGAATAGATCTGCGCCACCATGTAGATGACGGCGCTCTCGGCTGAACTCGGCAACTCGTTCATGCGCAAGGCACGCTCCAGGTACTGCAGCGCCTTCTCCATTTCGTCCATGTTGACGTAGACATACCCGATCCACTGCAAGGTAACCGCCTGCTCATAGGGGTTATCCTTGGAAGACTCTTCGAGGTCACGCAACACCGCCAAGGCTTCGTTGAACTCTTCCTTGTCGAAATGCTCCTGCACGGTCTCCAGTTTCTTTGCCGTGCGGGGCGACATGAACTTCGCTTCTTCTTTCTTCTCCTGCTGGCCCGCGAAACCGTTGGCGGAAACCGCCAGGCACAGTGCGGCAATCAGGATCTTGAATGCATGTTTCATATTGTTTCCTCCCCTCAGCGGCTATCAGCAGCCCTGAGGAGGCTCAAAGCCCATGGTCAACGATGCCGGACGCGAAACCGGACGACCGTCAATGATGCGCGGTTTGAATTTCCACCGGAGAATGGCTCGCTCGGCCTCGCGATTGAACAAGCGCGGCGGATCGGCTTCGATGACTCGCGGGTCTTCGACAGAGCCATCTTCCAGGATGGTGAACTCGAGCTTCACCGATCCGGTAATGCAGTTACGCAGCGCTTCACGCGGATACCGCGGCTGGACCTGCACGATAGGAATGACATCACCGTCACCGGTGGCCATGCCCTGGAAGGGATTACCCATGAACGGTCCACCGGCACCAACCGAGGTGCCGATCTGCGGCAGGTTCATGTTGAGCTCCGGCGTCTGCGGACGGGTATCCGCACTGGTCGTCGCAATCTGCGGCGGTGGCGGCTTCTTCGGCGGCTCCGGCTTCTCTGGAATCTGGCGATCCTTCGTTCGTGTCTGTTCGTCACGCTTGACGCGGATGAAGTCGACGAACTGGGTCGATTCCTTGTCGAAGTTACCGGTACCCGAGCCCGAGACCAGCCGATCCATCAGCGCAAACAGGGCAATTGCCATGATTACGCCAAGTACGAGTGAAATTCCGTATCTCATCAGCTGCTACCCTCCTGCGCGGCCAGGGCAACCCGGTCGGCGCCAGCCTTCCGGGCTTCGTCCATGACCTGGACGACAACACCGGTCGGTGCATTTTCATCAGCGATGATGACAACGCTGCCCTCGGGATTCTCCGACTTGGCCTGTTCGACCAGCAGGCGAACCTGAGTCAGCTCGACTTCACGCTTGGACATCCACACGGCACCCGTGTCGGTGATGGCGATCATCACGTTGCCCAGCTTCTTCTCCTCCGCAGTGGATGCCGGCGGTCGAGTGACCTCGAAGCCAGCCTCCTTGACGAAGGAGGTCGTCACGATGAAGAAGATGAGCATGATGAACACGATGTCGAGCATCGGGGTCATGTTGATCTCAGCATCTTCCTCAGGTTGAGCGTGTCTTCTAGCCATGATCTTCTCTTTAGACAGTCCCGGGAGCCACAAGTGCCCCCGGAAACCGAGTTAGTTA
The DNA here is from genome assembly GCA_033720895.1 of Gammaproteobacteria bacterium. NCBI lineage: Bacteria > Pseudomonadati > Pseudomonadota > Gammaproteobacteria > Gammaproteobacteria bacterium. Next base: position 16,205 of record JAWWBS010000008.1, on the reverse strand, counting down.
TCCGACGCGATCGAGACGTTCTTGGCACCGGCAAGCCGGGCCTGGTCGATAACCCTGACCATCACGCCTGCATCCGCTTCCTTGGCGGCTGATACCACGACCGTGGCATCCGGCTTCTCGGCCCGCGCCCGCTCGACGTTGGCCTGCACGGCACGGACGTCAACGGTACGACCAGCAATGCTGATCTCGCCGGTTTCCGAGATCTCGATCAATACGACCTCACTTTCCTCTTTCGTCTCCGGCGGAGAATCAGTGGGGCGGTTCACGTCGATACCGATCTCCTTCACGAAGGAGGTCGTCACGATGAAGAAGATGAGCATGATGAACACGATGTCGAGCATCGGGGTCATGTTGATGTCAGCTTCTTCCTGATCGCGCTTATGCTTGCGTCTCATTGTTCACCTGTTCAGTAATGACGCAGCTCGTCTTCGACCTTCTCCACTTCGATCTTGGCCTTGCGGTCAAGGAACGTACCGAAGTAGAGCCCGGACAGAGCCGCAACCATGCCGGCCATTGTCGGGAGCGTCGCGGCCGATACACCGCCCGCCATTTCGCGAGCGTTACCGGTACCCATGACAGCCATGACGTCGAAAACCTGGATCATCCCGGTCACCGTTCCCAGCAGACCCACCAGCGGCAGTACCGCAATGAGGGTCTTGATGAGAATGACGAAACGATGGGCCTCGATGGAAACCTCGGAAATCATCTGCTCGCGAATACGCTTCGCGAACCAGCTTTCCTGGTCCTCCCGAGACTGCCAGTCACGAATCGTCTTCTCGATGCGGCCCGGATGAATGGCTCTGTAGTACCAGAGCCGTTCAATGATGAAGGTCCACATCAGGATCGTGATGAACAGAACGATCCAGAGGACGTCCCCGCCGGCTTCAAAGAAGTCGCGGATGCCTTCGAATGTTCTGACGATTCCGTTCATTGCTGCTTTTCAGCATGCGCTGCAATGATGCCCGCGCTCTGCTCCTCGAGAATCTGGATCAGTTCCTTGCTGCGCGAGGCAACAACGCTGTGCAGCAGCACCAGCGGAATCGCGACCACGAGACCTTCTACGGTCGTAACCAGCGCCTGCGAAATACCGCCGGCCATCAGCTTCGGATCACCAGTACCGAACAGGGTGATCGACTGGAAGGTCTGGATCATGCCGGTAACGGTACCGAGCAGACCCATCAGCGGTGCTACCGCGGCCAGGATCTTGATGCCGTTCTGCCACTTCTCGAATTCCGGCGTTTCCTTGAGGATTGCCTCGTCGAGCTTCAGCTCCAGCGTCTCGATATCGTCGTTGCGGTTCTCGGCATAGACACCCAGTACGCGACCCAGCGCGTTGTCCGGGCTGGCCTTGCCAGTACCCAACTGCGCCTTGATCTTGCGGCCGGCACCGAACAGGTAGCCAAGGCGCATCAGGGCGATGATCACGCCACCAAGACCCAGCGTCAGGGTGATGTAACCGATGATGCCACCCTGGTCGATACGCTCGGCAAGGGTCGGCGCCTGGATCAGCGCACCCAGCAACTGACCGCGGGTCGGATCGATGGCCATCATGACCGGGCTATCACCGCCCTCGGCGGTGTAAAGCTCCTCAGCCATGTCGACATAACGACCAGCCGGCTGGCGACCCAGCTCGACAAGGGCGCCCGTCTCAGGCAGGAACTGCAGGAAGCCATCCTGGTTGATCGTAACGAAAGTACCGACGCGAACGACTTGCGACTGCATCGGGACACCGTCCTGACCAACAACTTCGTCGTTGAATCGAATGACCTTGCCCGATTCCGTCATTTCGGTCTGGAAGGTGAACCACAGCTGCTCGAGTTCCGAAATCGTCGGCAGTGCGCGCGACTGTGCCAGCTTGGAAAGCACCTCGCCGCGGTCTTCGATCTGTGCGGATACCAGAGAGTTATCAACCATGGACTTGGCGTTACCAGCCATCTGGCGAACGACACCGAAGACTTCGCCCAGGTTACCCATGCGGGTACGCAGGGTCTCGGACAGCTGGGTCAGTTCACGCTCGTTGGCGTCGAAGCTGGAGCGAAGGCGGTCCGAACGGGCCTCCTCGGTGGCCAGCTCCTGGCGGGCCTGCTCCAGCAACTGCTGCTGGCGATCAAGCGCCTGGTTGAATTCACGCTCGCGACGCTGGTTCTCAGCGGCAACCGAGCGGCTTGCCTGGCGAACCTGCTGCAGCAGTTCGTCCAGGGTTGTCGGTTCGCTGGCCGGCTGGCCCGCGAAAGCGGAGCCGGAGACAACCAGCAGCGACATCATTGCACTAATAATAAGAGTTCTCATTTGGCTGACTCCGGAGCAGAAACAGGAAGCGTCATGAGTTCAGGGGCCATCTGCTTGCGGGCGATACGCAGGCCATCGGAAATGGCATCGTTGTAGTCGCTCGGCAGCTCTTGCCACTGACCCGTCGCCTTGTTCCAGAAACCGACGTTTTCGCGGTCGGTGGTCTGGTAAGCGAGAAGTACGCGGCCAACGCGAAGGATATCGACGTTGGTGTCTTCGCCACCTTCACCCAGCGGCAACAAGCCACGATAGGCCTCGATGGTGCGGCCGTACTCGGTTTCCGTCGAATAGGCTTCCATCACGCGACGGTACTTTTCGGACACCGTCACATTGGCCTTATCGAGCATGTCTTTCAGCTCGAGGACGCGATTGGTGCGCTCTTCCAGCAGGAACGGCATGTCCAGCTTCACGAATTTCTCGAGGCTGTCGACCATGCGGATCATCAAGGGGAGAATTTCCTTCTCCACGACCTCGACATCCTCAAGCTGCTTGCGGATGGAGATCTTTTCCTCTTCCTGGTCACGGATGAGCTTTTCCAGCTGCTGGTTGTAGACACGCAGGCGATCGGTCTGCTGCGTGGTCACCAGGTATTCAGCCAGCATGTTCTGCGTCTCGTCACTGACCTGGTCAACGCGGGCCTGTGAGCGGGCAGAAGCCGTGTTGGTCTGCTGCTGGGTCTGGACGGTGGTCTTGAGGACGTCCTCAGGAGCCGCCTGCGAAGCGGTCACGGCAAACAGCGCGCAAAGGCCGCCGACGGCCGTGATCAGCTTTCTGTTGATTGAGTTCGACATTTCGATACCTTGATTTTTCTGAGTTACTGAAAAAGGTTCAGCAAAGGCGTACCGCTGCGCTGTCTTACGCAGCGCGGCCATCGAATGTAGCAAAGACCTTTGGAAAAGGAAAGGGAGCAAAAAGCAGGTATAACCCCTTGCTGGACTTGATATTTTTCGCTTATGCAGCATGGTTGCGGGCACTTGCCAAAACGCCCCGGATATGCGTCCCCCGAATCCAAAAAAAACGGCCCCGCCTGTCGCCGGGGCCGTTTTGTGACGCAGTTCACATTACATATTCCTACGGTAACGCCCACCAACTTCGTACAAGGCCTGGCTGATCTGACCGAGGGTGCAAACCTTGACCGCCTCCATCAGCTCCGCAAAGACATTGCCTCCCGATGCGGCCGCATCCTTCAGGTCCTTGAGCGCCTTTTCGATGGCTTCGGCATGATGCTTGTGCTGGGTCTGCACGGCCTGAATCTGGGCCTGTTTTTCTTCTTCGGTGGAGCGGATCAGTTCTGGCTCCTCCGTACCCTCGTCGTCCTTGCCGAGGAAGGTGTTGACGCCCACGATCGGCAAGGAGCCATCATGCTTCTTGCCCTCGTAGTACAGGGACTCTTCCTGGATCTTGCCGCGCTGGTACATGGTTTCCATGGCGCCCAGCACGCCACCGCGCTCCGAGATCCGCTCGAATTCCTGGTAGACCGCCTCTTCGACCAGGTCGGTGAGCTCCTCGATGATGAAAGAGCCCTGCAGCGGATTCTCGTTCTTGTTAAGCCCCAGCTCCTTGTTGATGATCAGCTGGATCGCCAACGCGCGTCGAACCGATTCCTCGGTCGGCGTGGTCAACGCCTCGTCATAGGCGTTGGTATGCAGGCTGTTGCAGTTGTCATACAGCGCGTAGAGGGCCTGCAACGTGGTACGGATATCGTTGAACTGGATCTCCTGCGCGTGCAGCGAGCGCCCCGACGTCTGGATGTGATACTTCAGCATCTGCGCCCGCGGGCCGGCTTCGTACAGGTCGCGCAGGGCTCGTGCCCAGATGCGGCGCGCGACGCGGCCGATGACCGAGTACTCCGGGTCCATGCCATTGGAGAAGAAGAACGAGAAGTTCGGTGCGAAATCGTTCACGTCCATGCCGCGCGCGAGATAGTACTCCAGCAGCGTGAAACCGTTGGCCAGGGTGAAGGCCAGCTGACTGATCGGGTTCGCGCCCGCCTCGGCGATGTGATAGCCGGAGATCGAGACGGAATAGAAATTTCGCACCTTGTTATCGATGAAGTACTGCTGCACGTCACCCATCATGCGCAGGGCGAAATCCGTGGAAAAGATGCAGGTATTCTGCGCCTGGTCTTCCTTGAGGATGTCGGCCTGCACGGTGCCACGCACGGTAGCGAGTGTCTGGGCCTTGATCCTGTCGTAGGTGACCTTGTCGACCAGGCGGTCACCGGGCACGCCCAACGTGCCCAGGCCGAAAGCGTCGTGGCCTTCCGGCAGGTCGCGATTGTAGGTCGGGCGCAAACCGTCCTTGTACATGGCCGCGATCTTCTTCTCTGCTTCTTCCCACTTGCCCTGCTCTTTCAGGTAACGCTCGACGTTCTGATCGATCGCTGCGTTCATGAACATCGCCAGGATCATCGGCGCCGGACCATTGATGGTCATCGACACCGACGTTGTCGGCGCGGACAGGTCGAAGCCTGAGTAAAGCTTCTTCATGTCGTCCACCGAGGCAATGGAGACACCGGAATTGCCAATGCGGCCGTAAATATCCGGGCGCTCGTCCGGGTCTTCGCCGTACAGCGTCACCGAGTCGAATGCAGTGGACAGGCGCGCGGCGGGCAGGCCGTGCGAGACGTAATGGAAGCGGCGGTTGGTGCGCTCCGGCGTACCCTCGCCCGCGAACATGCGCGCCGGATCTTCGCCCGTGCGGCGGTAGGGAAACACGCCCGCCGTGTACGGGTAATGGCCCGGGAGATTCTCCTCCCGACGCCAGCGCAGGATCTCGCCCCAGTCACTGAATTTCGGCAGGCCGATCTTCGGAATCTGCAGGTGCGACAGCGATTCGGTGTAGTTGTCACCCTTGATTTCCTTGCCCCGCACTTCGTAGGAAAACTGCTCGGTTCGTGCGCCCTGTTTCGCCATATCCCAGTCCTTCAGCAGCTCGATGCTCTCGGGTGACAGGGATTTGACCGCCTCGTTGTAGCGTTGGCGCAGGGTGCGAATCGAGAGATCCGAATCCTTGTCCTGCAGGTCATCAGCCTCGAACAGGTCCAGCGGCTTCGGCAGCCTGGCATCCTCCAGCGCCTTGAGCGCCTGGAAGTAACCATGCGCCTCGGAGGCCGCCTCGGCTTCCTTCGCGATGACCGAGTGCACCTTGCGCCCACCTTCGGCGATCTCGGCCAGGTAGCGTTCGCGCTGCGGCGGAATCAGGGCATGCTTCTCGACTGCCACTTCCGGGAATTCGCCATCGACCTTCCAGGCCTCGGCCGGCAGGTCCAGCTTCGCGACCATGCTGTCCACCAGGGCCTTGAACATGCGGTTCACACCCGGGTCGTTGAACTGGCTGGCGATGGTCGGGTAGACCGGTACCTGGTCGTCGGCCAGGTCGAATTTCAGGCGATTGCGCTTCCACTGCTTGCGGACATCACGAAGCGCATCCTTGGCCCCCCGCTTTTCGAACTTGTTGATCGCGACCAGGTCGGCAAAATCCAGCATGTCGATCTTTTCGAGCTGGGAGGCCGCGCCGAAATCCGAGGTCATCACGTAACCGGCGAAATCCACCAGGTCGACGATCTCGGTGTCGGACTGGCCGATGCCGGCAGTCTCGACGATGATCAGGCCAAAGCCGACGTACTTGAGGTACTGGATGGCGTCCTTCAACGTGGCGCTGGTTGCCAGGTGCTGGCGGCGGGTCGCCATGGAGCGCATGAAGATGCCGTCCTCGTCCAGCGAGTTCATGCGGATGCGGTCGCCCAGCAGCGCACCACCGGTGCGGCGACGCGTCGGGTCGACAGCCAGTACGGCAATCTTCAGTTCCGGGAAATGACGGCGAAAGCGGTTCAGGAGCTCATCGGTCAGACTGGACTTGCCGGCGCCACCCGTGCCGGTCAGTCCGACAACGGGGGGCTGGTTGGTGGTCGCGCGCCACTGCTTGCGCCAGGCCTCGACCTTGGGGTCATCCGGGTCGGTTGCCTCCAGCAGGGAAATGGCATGCGCGATCTCCTTGTGGTCGCCGGGCTTCGCACTCGCACTGTCGTAATCGGCCTTCTGCCAGGCACGGACGCGCTTGAAGACGTCCTCGATCATGCCGTTCAGGCCCATTTCCATGCCGTGGTCCGGGGTATAGATCTTTTCCACGCCCTGCGACTCCAGCGTCGAGATCTCCTCCGGTGAAATGGTGCCGCCACCACCGACGATCACGCGGATGTGCTCGGCGCCCTCTTCCTTGAGCATGTCGACCATGTACTTGAAGTACTCGTTATGACCGCCCTGGTAGGACGAGCAGGCAATGGCGTCCGCATCCTCCTGCAGCGCAGCACGCACGATTTCCCGGACCGAGCGATTGTGGCCCAGGTGAATGACCTCGGCGCCATGCTGTTGCAGCAGGCGGCGAATCAGGTTGATCGCGGCATCGTGACCATCAAACAGGGAAGCCGCGGTGATGAACCGCAAGGGGCGATTTTTCGCCTGGCCTTTCTCCTGCTGCATTTCCGTAGCTGCCGTGTTCATGCCTACACCTCTTATATGCGAATTTTCTCGGCGTCCTGCCGGGCCCTGGGCATCCTTCCGGGAGCCAGGGGTTCGAAAAGCCCTTGCTGACGGGGTTTTCTGCGGATTCCGACGCGCAGAATGCGCGAATTATCTTGTGAAAAACTCGACGATTATACCCCGCTTTGGGCTGCTGCAGAAACGACCGCAATCCCGCTATGACGAATTTTACGTGCCTGAAATGGTCTATGCGTCTATAATTCGCCACCCAATCCAGCGGCCCTCCCCAAGAGGGCCGCTGTCGCGAAGCCCGCTACGGTCGATTTTGAGGGTCGGTCGGAGCTGGCAGTAAACGACAATATTCCGTCGAGGAGGACGTTATGGAGCTTTTCGCCACCCTGGAGAAGATGGGCCACGAAGAGGTCGTGTTTTTCCATCACCAGGATTCCGGGCTGAAGGCCATCATCGGAATTCACAACACCGTTCTGGGCCCTGCACTGGGCGGCTGCCGCATGTGGCCGTACAAGTCGGAGGAAGAAGCCCTGAATGACGTGCTTCGCCTGTCGCGCGGCATGACTTACAAGGCGGCCGTGTCCGGCCTGAACCTCGGTGGCGGCAAGTCCGTCATCATTGGCGAGCCGATCAAGGATGCCACCCTGCGTGAGTCCTTCTTCCGCGCCTTCGGCCGCTTCATCGAGTCGCTGAACGGTCGTTACATCACTGCCGAGGACGTCAACACCAGCGTCGAACTGATGGACTACATCCACATGGAAACCGACCACGTGGTCGGCGTGCACCCGGTCCATGGCGGCGGCGGCGACCCGTCCCCGTTCACGGCCTACGGCACCATCCAGGGCATCAAGGCTTCGCTGAACAAGAAGTACGGTCACATCGACCTGTCCAAGTGCAGCTACGCCGTTGAAGGCGTGGGTCATGTCGGCCAGCACATCGTCAAGACCCTGACCGATGCAGGCGCGAAAGTATTCGTTGCCGACATCAACCAGGAGCGCATCGATGCCTGCGTGGAAATGGGCGCCGAAGCGGTCGACGGCAAGGACATCTACGGCCTCGACGCCGACGTCTACGTGCCTTGCGCACTGGGCGCAACGGTCAACGAAGAGACCATCCCGCAGTTCAAGTTCGACATCGTTGCCGGTTGCGCCAACAACCAGCTGGCCGACGACGCCTGTGGCGACGAGCTGAACAAGAAAGGCATCGTCTACGCGCCTGACTACGCGATCAACGCTGGCGGCCTGATGAACGTTTACGTCGAGCTGCAGGGCTACGACCAGGAACGCGCCTACCGCATGGTCTCGGGTGTCTACGACATCATCGAGAACATCTACAAGGTTGCCGACCGCGATGGCATTGGCAGTCACAAGGCTGCAGACCGCATGGCCGAAGAGCGCATTGCGCGCATGAGCCAGGTCAAGCTGCCGACCATCAAGCAGAAAGCCGACCGTTACAGCGGTCGCAAGTAAGACCTTCGGGACCGGTCGACTGCGGGGGCAGTCGACCGGTATCCCGCCATACCGCGAACGCCACCCTGTCATTCATCAGCACTGACATTCGCGGGTTTCGCCGGTCATCTCGATGACCTGCTGCGAAGCTCGACACGGACCAGAGGGATTTTCACGTGAGCGTCATCAAGGCAAACATCAACGAAGATCTCGACATGCTGCGCGATGCGGTTCGCCGCTTTGCGGAGACCGAGATTGCCCCGCGCGCAGCGGAAATCGACGAAAAGAACGAATTCCCGCAGGAACTCTGGCCGAAGCTCGGCGAGATGGGCCTGCTGGGCATGACCGTCCCCGAGGAATTCGGCGGTTCCGGCATGGGCTACCTGGCGCATGTCGTCGCGATGGAAGAAATCTCCCGCGCCTCGGCGTCGGTCGGTCTCTCATACGGTGCGCATTCCAACCTGTGCGTGAACAATCTCTACCTGAACGGTACTGACGAACAGCGCCAGAAGTTCCTGCCTAAGCTCTGCTCTGGCGAGTTCAAGGGCGCGCTGGCCATGTCCGAACCGGGCGCCGGCTCCGATGTCGTCGGCTCGATGTCCTGCCGCGCCGAAAAGAAAGGCGACGTGTGGGTCGCCAACGGCAACAAGATGTGGATCACCAATGGTCCGGAAGCCGACGTGCTGATCGTCTACATGCGCACCGCTGGCAAGGAAGCAGGCTCGAAGTGCATGACCGCCTTCCTGGTGGAAAAAGGCATGAAGGGTTTCTCCACGGCCCAGAAGCTGGACAAGCTCGGCATGCGCGGTTCGAACACCTGCGAGCTGGTGTTCGAGGACTGCGAGATTCCCGAGGAAAACGTGCTCGGCAATGTGAACGAAGCGGTCTACATCCTGATGCGCGGCCTGGATTCGGAACGCCTGGTGCTGTCCGGCGGCCCGATCGGCATCATGCAGTCGGCGATGGATGTGGTCCTGCCCTACCTGCACGAGCGCAAGCAGTTCGGTGAATCCATCGGCAGCTTCGGCATCATGCAGGCCAAGGTCGCGGACATGTACACCATGCTGCAGTCGGCGCGAGCGTTCAGCTATCGCATTGCCGAGCAGTTCGACAACGGCGAACAGGTCCGTACTGACGCGGCTGCCTGCCTGCTGATGGCCTCGGAAAATGCCGTCAAGGTGTCATTGGAAGCCATCCAGACGCTGGGCGGCAACGGCTACATCAACGAATACCCGACCGGCCGCCTGCTGCGCGATGCCAAGCTGTATGACATCGGCGCCGGCACCAACGAAATCCGTCGCATGCTGATCGGCCGCGAGCTGTTCAAGGCATCCGGCGACAGCGAATAAATCTCTACGAGTTCGGAGCAAGCAATGAGCAACAACGATCCCGTCGTCATCGTATCCGCCAAGCGCACGCCCATCGGCGCCTTCCAGGGCGGCCTGTCCGGCGCCCAGTCCCAGGACCTCGGCGCCACCGCCATCAAGGCGGCTGTCGAAGCGGCCGGCATCAAGGGTGAGGACGTCAATGAAGTCTTCATGGGCTGCGTGCTGCCGGCAGGATTGGGCCAGGCACCGGCACGCCAGGCTGCACTCGGTGCCGGCCTGCCGAAGGAAACCGGTTGCGTGACCCTGAACAAGGTCTGTGGCTCCGGCATGAAGACCACCATGATGGCGGCCGACCTGATCACGGCCGGTTCTGCCGACGTCATCGTTGCCGGCGGCATGGAATCCATGACCAATGCTCCCTACCTGCTGCCGAACGCGCGTGGCGGCATGCGCATGGGTCACCAGCAGGTGATCGACCACATGTTCTTTGACGGCCTGCAGAATCCCTACGACGGCCAGATGATGGGCATGTTCGGCGACCAGTGCGCGACCAAGTACAACTTCTCGCGCGAAGACCAGGACAACTTTTCCATTGAATCCGTCAAGCGCGCCCAGAAGGCGGTCGAAGACGGCAGCTTCAAGGACGAAATCGTTCCGGTCACGGTCAAGCACCGCAAGGGCGAGACGGTCGTCGACACCGACGAAGAGCCGGCGCGTTGCAACATCGAAAAGATCCCGACGCTGCGCGCTGCCTTCTCCAAGGAAGGCACCGTGACGGCGGCTTCTTCTTCCTCGATTTCCGACGGTGCGGCGGCGCTGGTACTGATGCGCCAGTCCGAAGCCGAAAGGCGCGGCCTCAAGCCGCTGGCAAAGATCGTCGGCCACGCCGGCCATGCGCAGGAGCCGGAATGGTTCACGACCGCCCCGGTCGGCGCGATTGCCAATGTGCTGAAGAAAGTCGACTGGAAGGCCGACGACGTCGATCTCTACGAAATCAACGAAGCCTTTGCCGTGGTCGCTATGGCCGCAATGAAGGAACACAACCTGCCGCACGACAAGGTCAACGTGAACGGCGGCGCCTGCGCGCTGGGTCATCCGATCGGTGCCACTGGTGCCCGCCTGATCGTCACCCTGCTGCACGCCCTGAAAGCGCGTGGCGGCAAGAAGGGCGTGGCCTCGCTGTGCATCGGCGGCGGCGAAGCAACGGCGATTGCTGTCGAAATGCTCTGAATCCGGCAGGATTCTCGCAAGCAAGGCCGGGCACTGTAGCGATACATCCCGGCCTTGCCGTGTGCAAAGCAAGCCCTTCCACTAGAATGAGGGGCGCCACAAGAAAGACAACCTGACCAGGGAGCAACCCCATGGCTGTGATCAAGAGCCAGGTAGACCCGGCTTCGGAAGAATTCCAGGCCAATGCCAAGCACATGCAGGCGATTGTCGATGACCTCCGCGACAAGGTCGCAACTGCCGCACTGGGTGGCCCGGAAAAGGCCCGCCAGAAGCATCTCGATCGCGGCAAGCTGTTGCCGCGCGAGCGCATCGAAGCGCTGCTCGATGATGGCAGTCCCTTCCTCGAGTTCTCGCAGCTTGCTGCCTACGGCGTGTATGGCGAAGACTCGCCGGCCGCCGCGGGCGTGATCACCGGCATTGGCCGCGTGAACGGTCGCGAATGCGTGATCGTTGCCAACGACGCCACGGTCAAGGGCGGCACCTACTATCCGCTGACGGTCAAGAAGCACCTCCGCGCCCAGGAAATCGCGCAGGAGAATCGCCTGCCCTGCATCTACCTGGTGGATTCCGGCGGCGCTTTCCTGCCCTTGCAGGACGAGGTCTTTCCGGACAAGGACCACTTCGGCCGCATTTTTTACAACCAGGCGCGACTTTCCGCGCTGGGCATTCCGCAGATCGCCGTGGTGATGGGCTCCTGTACCGCCGGTGGCGCCTACGTGCCGGCAATGTGCGACGAAGCCATCATCGTCAAGGAGCAAGGCACCATCTTCCTCGGTGGCCCACCGCTGGTGAAGGCCGCTACCGGTGAAGAAGTCGATGCCGAATCGCTGGGTGGTGGTGATGTGCACTCCCGAACCTCGGGCGTGACCGACCATCTCGCCGACAACGACCAGCACGCGCTGGCGATTGCCCGCGACATCGTTTCCTACCTGAACATCACGCGACCCGACTTGCCCGTAACACTGCGCGAGCCGCTGGAACCGAAGTACCCGATCGAGGATGTCTACGGCATCGTGCCGCAGGAAACCCGTTTTCCATATGACATCCGTGAAGTGATCGCACGCATTGTCGACGGTTCCGAGTTCCAGGAATTCAAGCAGCTTTACGGCAAGACGCTGGTCTGCGGCTTTGCGCACATCGACGGCTACCCCGTCGGTATCATTGCCAACAACGGCATCCTGTTCTCCGAGTCCGCGCTCAAGGGCGCGCACTTCATCCAGCTCTGCGAGCAACGCAGGATTCCGCTGATCTTCCTGCAGAACATCACCGGCTTCATGGTCGGCCAGAAATACGAGAACGAAGGCATCGCCAAGAACGGCGCCAAGATGGTGAACGCTGTCGCGACCGCTTCCGTACCGAAGTTTACCGTGATCATTGGCGGCTCCTTCGGTGCCGGCAACTACGCGATGTGCGGTCGAGCCTACGGCGCCCGCATGCTGTGGATGTGGCCGAACGCCCGCATCTCGGTCATGGGTGGCGAACAGGCCGCCTCGGTGCTGGCCACCGTCAAGCGCGACGGCATGGAAGCACGCGGCCAGGAATGGAGCGACAAGGACGAGGAAAGCTTCAAGGCACCGATTCGCGAGCAGTACGAGGACCAGGGCCATCCCTACTACGCCTCGGCGCGACTCTGGGATGACGGCATCATCGACCCGGCCGACACCCGTCGCGTGCTGTCGCTCGCACTTGCCACCTCGATGAACAACTTCAATGCCAATGGCGATGTGGATCGCTATGGCATCTACAGGATGTAACGATGTCCGAAACGAATTTCGTCAAGACCACGATCGACACCCGCGGCATCGCCACGGTAATGATCGATCGTGCCGACAAGCACAACGCATTCAATGCGGAGATCATCGCCGAGCTTACCGACGCCCTGCTCGCGGTCGGCCGCAATGACGATGTACGAGTCGTGATCCTGACCGGTGACGGCAAGTCGTTCTCCGCCGGAGCCGACCTGAACTGGATGAAATCCATGGCGAGCTACTCCGAGGACGAGAACCTCGAGGACTCGCTGAAGCTGGCCGAACTCATGCAGGTGCTGGACAACCTGCCCAAGCCGACCATTGCCCGCGTCAACGGCCACGTGTTCGGTGGCGGTGTCGGCCTGGTGGCCTGCTGCGATATTGCCATTGCGGCAGAACATGCAAGGTTCGCGCTGTCCGAAGTGAAGCTGGGCCTCGTTCCCGCGGTAATCTCGCCCTATGTGATCGCCGCCATCGGCGAACGCCATGCGCGTCGCTTCTTCCTGACGGCCGAAGCCATGGATTGCGCCACGGCCCGTCACATTGGCCTGGTACACGAATCGGTTCCCCTGGATGAGCTGGACTCTGCCGTGGAGAAGGAAATTGAACTGCTGCTCGCCGGCGGTCCCGCAGCCCAGCGCGCGGCCAAGGAACTGGTGCGTCAGGTCTGCCACCATGGCGATGATGCCGAACAGCACCTGATCAAGACCACCGCCGAGCTGATCGCACAGATCCGCGTCTCCGACGAAGGACAGGAAGGCCTGGGCGCCTTCCTCGACAAGCGCCCTCCGAATTGGATCAAGGACTGAGCATGTTCAACAAGATTCTGATCGCCAATCGAGGCGAAATCGCCTGCCGCATCATCGATACCTGCCGCCACCTTGGCGTGAAGACGGTGGCGGTGTATTCGGATGCCGATGCCAAGGGCCGTCACGTGCGCATGGCCGATGAAGCCGTGCACATCGGTGGGGCCGCGCCGTCCGAGTCCTACCTCAAGGGCGACGTGATCATCGAGGCTGCAAAAGCCACTGGCGCACAGGCCATTCACCCCGGCTTCGGCTTCCTTTCCGAGCGCTCCGCGTTCGTGAAAGCGGTGGAGGATGCCGGCCTGGTGTTCATTGGTCCGTCCGGTGATGTCATGGACCAGATGGGCGCGAAAGACACTGCCAAGTCGATCATGGAAAAGGCCGGTGTGCCGGTCGTACCCGGCTACCACGGCGAGAACCAGGACGAGAAATTCCTGGCGGGCGAGGCCGACAAGATCGGCTTCCCGCTGATGATCAAGGCCTCGGCCGGCGGTGGCGGCAAGGGCATGCGCATCGTGCGCGACAAGGGCGAGTTCGCCGACGCGCTGACCTCGGCGAAGCGCGAAGCCAAATCCGCCTTCGGCGATGACAACGTCTTGCTGGAACGTTTTGTCGACGGCCCGCGCCATATCGAGTTCCAGGTCTTCGGCGACAAGCACGGCAACGTCGTGCACCTGTTCGAGCGCGAATGCTCGGTGCAGCGCCGTTACCAGAAGATCATCGAGGAAACGCCCTCGCCCTTCCTTGATGACAAGATGCGCGAGGAAATGGGCAAGGCTGCTGTCGCAGCCGCGAAAGCAGTCGACTACGTCAACGCTGGTACGGTGGAATTCATCGTCGGCAGCGATCGCAGTTTCTTTTTCATGGAAATGAACACCCGCCTGCAGGTGGAGCACCCGGTTACCGAACTGACAACCGGCATGGACCTGGTCGAGTTGCAGTTGCGTGTTGCTGCGGGAGAGCCCCTGCCCTTCGCGCAGGATGAACTGGATCGTGATGGTCATGCCATAGAGGTTCGACTCTATGCGGAGAAGCCGCGACAGGACTTCCTGCCCTCGGTGGGGCATCTCGACGCCTTCGTGACACCACCCGAGTCGGAGCAGTTCCGACTGGATACCGGTGTGGAGACGGGTGATGAAATCACCATCCATTACGACCCGATGATCGCCAAGCTGGTGGTCTACAACGACGACCGCGAAAGCGCCCTAGGGTCATTGCGAGAAATGCTTGGCCAGACGGCGGTGTTCGGCGTCACGACCAACCTGCCCCTGCTGCGTCGCATTGCGCAGGAAGAGGCGTTCGTGAAGGGTGATGTCGATACCCGTTACATCGACACGCATCTCGACGCCCTGAACCAGGCCGAACCTGCTGCCGAGCACCTGCTGGATGCAGCAGCACTCGACTTCATGCTGGATGATGCCGATGAAGCCGACTGGGATCGCAACGACGGCTTCCAGGTCAACGCTCTGGGTGGTCGGCGCTTCATGTTCAAGGATGAAGCCGACAACGAATCAACCCGCTTCGTCCGTCGTCGCAATGGCAGCTTCATTGTTCGCAATGAAGACGGTGAGCGCGAACTGGCTGCGGAACTGCTGAACGAAACCGACATTGCCGTATCCGATGGCAACATGACCCGTCGCTACACCATCCTGCGCCTGGATGACCGTGTGCAGGTGGCCTGCGACGAGCAGACGGTCGAGCTGACGCGCATGCATCCCTTCGCCGCTACCGATGTCGGCGGTGCCGACGAGAAACACCCGGGCTCGCCGATGCCGGGGCGCATCGTGGCCGTGCACGTCAAGGAAGGCGACGAAGTGGCGATCGGTGACCCGATCCTGGTGCTGGAAGGCATGAAGATGGAATACACCCTGAAGGCGGGTGTCGAGGGCAAGATCGAGAAGCTGCTTTACGGTGAAGGCGACATGGTCGACGCGGAAGTCCCATTGGTCGACATCGCTGCAGACGAATAAGGAAGGAAGCAGACCATGCTGATGATTCCGGACAAGGTGCGCATTGTCGAAGTCGGTCCCCGCGACGGCCTGCAGAACGAGAAGCAGGAAATCGACACCGCGACCAAGATCGAGTTCATCGATCGCCTGACCACGACCGGCCTGGAGTCGATCGAGGTCACCAGCTTTGTCTCGCCGAAATGGATTCCGCAGCTGGCCGACGCATCGGACGTCTTCCAGGGCATCCAGAAGCGCGAAGGCGTGCACTACCCCGTGCTGGTCCCGAATGAAAAAGGCATGGAACGCGCCATCGAGGTGGGTGCGAAGGAAGTCTCGATTTTCACCGCCGCTTCCGAGTCCTTCAACCAGAAGAACATCAACGCCTCGATCTCCGAATCATTGGAACGCTTCGAGCCAGTGATGGCGATGGCCCGCGACAACGACATCCTGGTGCGGGGCTACGTGTCCTGCGTGCTGGGCTGCCCCTACGAGGGCGACATCGCACCGGAGGCGGTTGCCGAAGTGGCCGCCGAGCTGTTCCGCATGGGCTGCTATGAAATCTCGCTGGGCGACACCATCGGCGTCGGCACGCCGCGTGTTGCGCGACAGATGGTCTATCACTGCGCCCGACGGGTCCCTATGGAACGCCTGGCCATTCATTTCCACGACACGCGCAACCAGGCGCTGGCCAACATCCTGGCCTGCCTGGACATGGGTATCGCGACGGTTGATTCATCGATCTCGGGACTGGGCGGCTGCCCTTATGCTGCGGGTGCCGCTGGCAACGTGGCAACGGAAGAAGTCGTGTACATGCTGCATGGCATGGGCATCGATACCGGTATCGACCTGACCCGCCTGCTGGAAACCTCGAAGTGGATCAACGACACCCTGGGTCGCGAACCGACTTCGAAGCT
>JAWWBS010000007.1 GCA_033720895.1 Gammaproteobacteria bacterium | reverse complement strand
GCTCAGTGGTGACAGGGCCTTAGTATGGGCCCTGCACCCCACCGGGCTCGTTGCACTCGCCTTCCAAGGGATCGCAATCATCCGTCTCGAAGGTCTCTTCTTCGCTCTGGTCTGCCGGCATGGCGATACCCGAGCCGAGCACTTCGTACAGCGAGATATCCTCGAACAGCGACGGATCAATGAAGCCCTCGTCTGCCAGGCCACCACCTTGTTCACGATTCGCCGAGGACTGCGCCGATGACGTCACGGTCAGGTCCTGGTTGGTCGTGATGCGCAGGGCCTCGGCAAAGCCGAAGGCCACGGTCGCGGTGCTGTCGAAAATCACTTCCAGCGAGTTGCCGATGTTCTCGATCGTGACGCCGGTCGCGTTCGATGCGATCTGCAACTGCGCACCCGCGCCGGTACCCTGGGCGAAGATGTCCTCGCCCTGCTCACCGATGCCGCCACCAGCGACGAGGGCGATCAGGTTGCCGCTCAACAAGGTGTTGTTGCCACCCGTGTTGAGGATCTGGCCCTGCTGCTCGGTGAGCACCAGGTTCAGCTGGTTACCCGAGACAGTGCCGTTGACCAGGGTAATCAGGTCGCGAGCGACCAGGGTCAAGGTACCCGTGCCGACATCGATACTGTCACTGATCGTGATGGTCTGGGCGCGTGGCGTCTCGGCGATATCGAAGCCCGTGACGTAGCCACCGATCACCAGCCCGCTGTCGAAGCCGCTCAGCGCCGCAGCATTCAGGCTCAGGGTGGCACTGCTGCTACCCGTACCGATATCGATGCTGGCCCCGTCGGTTGCTGCGACCAGCGTCAGCTCGGCCGAACCCGAGACCGAGTTGGCACCGCCATTGAAGTCGATCACATCCGACAACATGGCCGTAGCCGAGGCAATGCTGACCGTGCTGTCGAAGACCAGCGACGAACCGGTGAGGTCACCGTTGAAGGTCGCTGCAGACCCATAAGTCTGCGCACCGGTCGTGGTCACGGTTCCGCCGAAGCTCGCGGCGGTTCCCGAGGTGGTCAGCGAGGTCAACGGCGTCGCGGCACCGACGGCACCGCCGACAGAGGCGTCGCCATCGAGCACAAGCGCGAAGCCACCATCCACATCGCCACCGATATCGACGGTCGCACCGCTGATCGAGCTGGCACCCAGCAAGACCACGTTGCCGCTGATATCCAGTGCACCGCCTGCCGCCAGGTCGCCATTCAGGCCAACGTTGCCGTTGTAGCCCTGGGCACCGGTGGTGGTCACGTTGACCAGCGCAATGCCGGTACCGGTCACATCCAGGCTGTCGAGCGCTGTCGTGTTACCGACCCTCGGCAGGAGGACATTGGCCGTGCCGGCATCAACGCTCAGGGAGCCGGCCGTCTGGGCATTGATGCCGCCAAAGCTGCGCAGGTTCACCTCGGTATTGGCCGTGGTGATGGCCGCCGCACCCTGCACCAGCAAGCCACCGGACATGCCGGTCACATCCAGGGTGTCGACGGTCAGGCCACCCGACAGGGTCATGCCCGTGCCGTTGAGATCCAGGGTTGTCACCGACGTCACATCGGCAAGGCCAATGCGTCCCGTACCCGAGGTCAGGGTGAAGGTGTCGTTGTTACCGCTTACCGCACCCGCAAACAGGATGTCACCGGCACCGGTACCCGTGCTGACACTGCGTGCCCCGCCCGTCAGCGTCACGTCGGACACGAAGCTGACCGCGTCACCCGTGGTGGTGATGTCGCCGCCCAGGCTGACATTGCCAGCACCGGTCTGCGTGAACGCACCGTTCAGGTTCATGGCCCCGCCGATGGTCAACAGGCCACCGTTGTCGATATCGACCGTGCCGGTGCCCGTGGTCGTGGTCGTCCCACCGAGGGTGACCGCAGCCGCGCTGACCAGGCTCAGGCTGGTCTGAGTGACATTGCCCTGCAGGTCGATTGCGCCGGCCGCATTCAAGGTCACTGCCTGGCCACCGCTCAGGTTGCCCGTGGCCGTGATGTTGCCACCACTGCTGGTCGTCACTGCCAGTGCAGCATCCAGCACCACGTTGTTGGCAATCAGCACGTTGCCGGCCGAATTGACGGTTGCGAGGTTGATGTGGTCATTGTTGTCAGCGCCACCGCGCAGGCTGACACCCGCGGCCGTGACACTCGTGCCGCTCAGGGTCGAGAAGTTGGTGTCGCCGGCCGAATCGACCTGCAGATCGACACTGCCCGTACCCGTGTTGATGGTCGTGAACGTCAGGTCGCCATCGGAGCTGACGGTCAGCGAGCCGGACGCACTGGTGATGGTGCTGGCGAAGCTGATGGCCGCATCGTTGCCACCGGTAATCACCGACGTACCGCCACCGCTCAGGACCACGCCACCGTTAAAGGTCAGGCCGTTGCTGGCCGTCAGGTCGACACCGCTGGCGAGATCGACCGGACCACCGAAGCTGAAGGAGCCGATCGCCGTGCTCGTGCCCATGTCGGCATTGATGTCGGACGAACCCGCAACCACCGTGTAGGTACCCACACCGTCAACCGTGCCATTGCTGGCAATGACGCCGGTGTTGCTGCCTGCATCGAGGCTGAGGTTGAAGCCTGCACCATCCACGGCACCACCGAAGGTGATGTTGGCGGTCGTGGTCGTATCGATCACCACGTTGTCGGTCAGCGTCAGTGCCGAGGCAAAGCTGATGGCATCACCACTGGTGGTGATGTCACTGCCGATATCGACCAGGCCCGCGCCGGTCTGCTGGAAGGCACCACCGAGGTTCAAGGTGGCCGCATTGGCCAGTGTCAACAGGCCGCCGTTGGCGATGACCAGGTTACTGGCAGCCGCGGTATTGAAGGCACCGCTGATGGTCACCTGGTCAGCCGTGATGCTCGTGGCACCAAGCGGCGTCGATCCGCCGACGTCACCGCTGAAGCTCACATCACCCGCGGTACCGGCGTTGATCGTCAGGGCATTGGCTCCATTGACGGTGCTGCCAAAGCTGACATTCGCACCGGCTGCTGCGCCGTTGGTGGTGTCGAGATTGACCGCACCCGACAGCGTGACGGCTCGCGTGAAGGTAATGGCATCACCCTGCGTGGTGATGTCCGCTGCCGTGGTCACGCCGCCGGTCAAGGTACCACCGAAGGTCACTGCGCCGTTGCTGGAAATGTCTGCGGCCGCCGACAGCGAGGTCGAACCCGTGCTGTCGATGGTAATTGCCGCCGACGAAACGATGGCATTGCCAAGAGTGATGGCCCCGCTGGAATCCAGGTCCAGGCCGGCCACGTTCCAGGCACCGGACTGGATGATGGACGCACCCGAGACGGTCAATGCACCCGTTGCCGTGGTCGCGCCGACGGTGACGCCATTCGCACCCGACAGGGTAATGGCCGAACCGGTCAGCGCGTTGAAGGCGACATCGCCACCACCGACCTGGTCGAAGTCGATGGTGTTGCCGACAGCCGACAGGCTGGTGACAGTCACCGCGCCCGCCG
The DNA here is from genome assembly GCA_033720895.1 of Gammaproteobacteria bacterium. Taxonomy (NCBI): domain Bacteria; kingdom Pseudomonadati; phylum Pseudomonadota; class Gammaproteobacteria; species Gammaproteobacteria bacterium. The sequence continues at coordinate 47,407 of JAWWBS010000007.1, read as the reverse complement.
AGCTGTTGTCGATGTCGATGGCACCGTTGCCCGCCGTGACGTCGAACGTCGTGGCCGTGGTTGCCAGCGCGGCACCGCTGCCGACGTCGAGGCTGGCCGACAGCGTTACGCTGCTGGCTGCGATGTCGACGGCATCGGCACCGTCATCACGGATCCAGCCATTGCTGGTCGTGAGGTCGACGGCACCCGTGGCATCGATGAAGCCCACCAGGATGTTGCCCACCGAGGTGTAGGAGAAGTTGCCACCCGTGAAGTCCAGGGTCACTTCGTTACCCGTGTTGTCGATGATGGTGACGCTGTTCGACACCAGCGTGATGGTACCCGTGGCATTCAGCTCGAGTTCTACACCCGCGCCGCCGATGCTGCCGGTCACTGCGCTGAGGCTGACATCACCGGTGATGATGTCGTCCACCAGGTCCAGGTCGCGGTCGAAAATCGAGCCAGCGGTGGACGTGAGGTCGACGAGGCCGGTACCACCCGTCGTGATGACACCGATGGTGATATCGCCGGAGGTCGACATGGTGACCGTTTCATCGGCAGAACCGTCATCGTCGCCAGCCGACAGGCTGATGACATCGACAATGCCGGCCGCCAGCAGGTCGACGCTGCCGTCGAAGGTGGCAACCGAGGTCAGCGTGATGCCATTGGTCTCGTTCAACCAGACATCACCCGCTGCCGAGGTCGTGAGGACCAGCGAGGTGGCCGTGGAGTTGATCCGTGCACCGGAGGTACCGATTGCACCGGCAGCGCTCATGGTCAGCACGTCCGTGGTGATGGCACTGGTGGCATCGGTAATTGCCCCGCTCTGCGCATCCAGGAACACGTCGCCCTGCGCGCCGGCGTTCACGGTTCCGACAGCAATGCCGGCACCGGTGGACGTCAGGGCAATGTCATTGGCGTCGGAATCGGTGCTGGAGACAACGGAGGTTGCCGTGATCGCACCGCCCGCCGTGACGGACGTTGCTCCGTTGAAGGCGGTCAGCTGCAATTCGACACCATCGACCTCGGTGACCACGATTCCACCGGCTGCCGACGTGCTGCCGACAATCGTGTTGACTGCGGTGTCGACCGTCAGGTTGCCGGCTGCCGAAGCCGTCAGGACATCGGCGGTAATGCCGGTGGAGCCGCCCGAACCATCGGTAATGGCGCCGCCCGTCGTGGTCAGGAACACGTCGCCAGCCGCACCCGCATCCACCAGCACCACGTTCATGGTGGCGGCCTGCAGGGTGATGTCGTTGGCATCGTTGTCGGTCAGCGATGCGACATCCGTAACCGTCATCGCGCCGCCCGCCGTCACATTGATGGCACCGTCGTTGCTGTCGACGTCCGTCAGCGTGATGGCATCCAGCTCGGTAACGATGATGTCACCGGTTGCGCTGGTGCTCAGGTCGACACTCGTGACCTGGGTATCCAGCGTCATTGCACCGGCAGCGTCAGCCGTCAGTACGCCGCCAATGATGCCCGTGCCACCGCCGGAGCCGTCGGTGATTGCCGCACCGGCATTCAAGGTGACCGCGCTCGTTCCGGCGTTGACGGAGACGATGTTCATCGCACCACCCGAGGTGATGTTGATGGCACCGCTGCCTGCCGTGGCAGTGTCTGCACTGGTCACGGTCACGGCATCCGTTTCATTGATGGTGATGTCACCGACCGCGCTGGTCGAAAGGTCGAGACTGGTGACCGTGGTATCGAGGGTGATGGCGCCTGCGGCATCCGCCGTCAGCACATTGGCTGTCACGCCAACACCCGCATCGGTGATTGCACCGCCTGTGGCATTCAGCGTCACGTCACCGGTCGCGCCGGCATCCACCAGGCCGACCGCAATCGTCGAGCCGGTAATCGCGATGTCGTTGGCGGCATTGTCCGTCAGCGATGCGACATCGGTAGCCGTTACGGCACCGCCCGCGGTGACGGTGATGGCACCGTCGTTGCTGTCGACATCGGTCAGGATGATGGCATCGACTTCGGTGACCACGATGTTGCCCGCAGCACTGGTCGACAGGTCGGCACTGGTCACGTTGGTGTCCAGCGTCATGCCACCAGCAGCGTCGGCGGTCAGCAAGCCGGCGACAATGCCGGTCAGGCCGCCCGAGGCGTCGGTGATGGTGCTGCCTGCGTTCAAGGTGACCGCATTGGCACCCGCATTGATCGACACGATGCTCATGGCGTCACCCGCCGTGATGTCGATCGCGCCACCCGCATCCGAGACGGAGGTGAGCGTGATGGCGTCGGTCTCGACCAGGGTCGTGCCACCGTTGGCAGAACCGCTGAGGATCTCGACAACCGTCGTGTTGATCGCGTTGGTCGCACCCACCGTGGTGGTGGCGCTGTAGGACAGGTCATCGGCAACCACGCTGCCGCCACCGGCCGTATCGTCGATGGCGCCGGCCGTGGCCAGCAGGCTGACATCGCCAGCACCCGAGGCGCTGATCGTGCCGCCGTTGAGGTCGATGGACGTACCCGACAGCGTGATGTCGCCGGCATCGGTGCCGGTCGTGTTGGTCACGCTGCCAATCACCAGCGCGCCACCTGCCGAAATGTTCAGCGTGCCGCCACTGTTGCTTGCCGACGTGATGATCAGGTCATTGGTTTCGACCAGGTTGGTCGTACCGGCAGACACGCCACTGAGCAGCTCGACCACGGTCAGGTTCAGGGCCGTGCCCGCACCGACGCCGCCAGTTGCGCTGTAGCTGAAGTCATCCGCAACAATGCTGTTGCCACCGAAGGTGTCGACAATGGAGCCTGCCGTCGCCGTCAGGACCACATCACCGGATGCGCCAGCGTTCAGGTCCGCGCCCGCCAGGTCGATGCTGCTACCGCTGATCAGGATGTCTGCGGTATCTGCCCCGCCCGTCTGCAAGGTGACGTTGGCCAGGGACACACTGGTGGTGGCATTCACGTCCAGCAGGTCGGTGGTGGTAATTCCCGCCGTGATGCTGGTGGTGGTCGTGGAGTCCGCATCCAGCGAATTGGCGGTCAATGCCCCGTTGATCTGCAAGGCAGCCGAAGACAGCAACGTGACGTCACCGGCGACATTGGTCACGCCGCCCAGGGTGATGCCGTCTGCCGTGATCGACAGGTTGCCGGTACCGGTCACATCGACCGTACCCGTCTGCAGCGTCGTGGCGCTGCTGAGGGTCACCGTGTCGGTGGCATCGATATTGGTGATGCTTGCACCACCGGCGCCCGTCTGGTCGAAGTCGATCGTGCCGGACGTGGTGGTCAGGTCGCTGACCGTCACCAGCGTGGTGAAGTTGTTGTCGAGATCGATGTTGCCACCCGCCGTCACGGCCAGGGTATCGGTCTGCGTGAACAGGGCCGCGCTATCGCCGACGTCGAGGCTGGCATTCAACGTGATGCTGCTGCCGGCAATGTCGACTGCATCGGCGCCATCGTCCCGGATGTAACCGGCCGAGGTCTCGAGCAGCACCGTGCCGCTGGCATTGATGAAGCCGACCAGGATGTTGCCGGACGCCGAGTACTCGAAGTTGATACCGGTGAAGTCGAGCGTGACATCGCTGCCGCTGTTGTCATCGATGAACAGGCTGTTCGACGAGAGCGTCAGCGTGCCGTTGGCGTTCACTTCCAGCTGGTCTTCCGGATCCGGACCGCCTGCCGGGGTCGGATCGCTGCCACCGATGTTGCCGGTGATGGCACTCAGCGTCAGGTCGGAAGTGACCAGGTCGTCGATCTCGTCATCCTGCTGGTCGTAGATCGAACCACCCGACGTCGTCAGGCTGATACTGCCCGTCGTGCCGGTGGAGATCAGGCCCACATGGATGTTGCCACTGGTGTTGATGGTGACGGATTCGTCGGCCGAACCATCATCATCGCCCGCCGTGAGGCTGGTGGCATCGACCACGCCGGCCGCTGCGACACTGATCGAACCGTCGAAGGTGCTCAGCGAGGTCAGCGTGATGCCGTTGGTCTCGTTGATGAAGATGTCGCCAGCACCGGACACCGACGCCGTCAGGCTGTTGACCGTGGTGTTGATCTCGTTGCCCGAGGCACCGATACCCGTGGTCGCGGTGAGGGTCAGGTTGTCACCCGACACCGCGCTGGTGCTGTCGGTGATCGCCCCGCCCTGCGCATCGATGCTGATGTCGCCGAGGCCGGAAGCCGCGACGTTGCCCACGGCGATGCCGGCACCGGTCGAAACCAGGGTGACGTCATCGGTGTCGGTACCGCCCGTGGCGCTGACACTGGTTGCGGTAATCGCACCACCGGCCGTGATGCTGATCGCCCCGCCGCTGTCGCTGACCGAGGTCAGGACGATGGCGTCGGTTTCGTTGATGGTCGTGCCACCGGCTGCCGAACCGCTGAGGATCTCGGCCACCGTGGTGTTGATGGCGTTGGTCGCACCGACCGTCGTGGTTGCGCTGTAGGACAGGTCGTCTGCCACCACGCTGCCACCGCCCACGCTGTCGTCGACGCTGCCGGCCGTGGCCGTCAGGCTGACATCACCGAGGCCAGCCGCACTGACCGTGCCACCGGCAAGATCGATGCTCGTGCCTTGCAGCGCGATGTCGTCGGTGTCGCCGGCGCCCGTGGTGCTGACACTGGTCGCGGTGATCGCGCCACCGGCCGTGATGCTGATCGCCCCGCCGCTGTCGCTGACCGAGGTCAGGACGATGGCGTCGGTTTCATTGATGGTCGTGCCACCGGCGGCCGAACCGCTGAGGATCTCGGCCACATTGGTGTTGATGGCGTTGGTCGCACCGACCGTCGTGGTCGTGCTGTAGGACAGGTCGTCTGCCACCACGCTGCCACCACCGATGCTGTCGTCGATGCTGCCGGCCGTGGCCGTCAGGCTGACATCACCGAGGCCAGCCGCACTGACCGTGCCACCGGCAAGATCGATGCTCGTGCCTTGCAGCGCGATGTCGTCCGTGTCGGTTGCACCCGAGGTGCTGACGCTGGTCGCGGTGATCGCGCCACCGGCGGTGAGGCTGATCGCACCAGCGCTGTCGCTGACCGAGGTCAGGACAATGGCATCGGTTTCATTGATGGTCGTGCCACCGGCGGCCGAACCGCTGAGGATTTCGGCCACCGTGGTGTTGATGGCATTGGTTGCGCCGACCGTCGTGGTCGCGCTGTAGGACAGGTCGTCCGCCGTGATGCTGCCGCCACCGACGCTGTCGTCGATGCTGCCGGCCGTGGCCGTCAGGCTGACATCACCCAGGCCTGCAGCGCTGATCGAGCCGCCCGCCAGGTCGATGCTGTTTGCCGACAGGATGATGTCGTCAGTATCGGTCGCACCGGTCGAACTGATGCTGCCAACCGTGATGCCCGCGGTCGAAGTCAGGGTCACCGAATTGTTTGCGGACACGCTGGTGGCAACCAGGTCACCACCACCGCTTTGATCCACAACAACCGTTCCCAATACCGTGCTGACGGAGGCGAGCGTGGTATTCGTGGCGTTGTTGCTGAGAATGTCGATGTTGCCGCTGGTATTGACCGTTGCAGAAATGGAATCCGCGACGATGTAGAGGTCGGTGCCCGAAATCGTGCCGATACCCCCCGTATCCGTGGTCATGATCACAGTCGGTGCCGTGATCGAGACCGTCGTGCTGCCAGCGAACCAGTCGGAAATGCCGGCGCTCGCCGTAACGGTGACCGTGCCGGCTGCCGTGACGTCTTCCAGCAGCACGAAGTCCGCCGTGCTGGTCGCCGTCACGTTTCCGGCCGAGTTGACCGAGGTGTCGAAGCCGATGCCGCTGACCGCAAATTCATTGCCGAGCACCAAGGCATCGCTCGCCTGAACCGTGATGTTGCCACTGGTCGTCGTGGAGCCGCCGAAGATCAGCGCGGAGGTCGCACTGGTTTCCACGAAGGTGATGTTCGCGGAATCGGTATTCGCTTCGGCAAGGACATTGCCGCCACCGCCATTGTTGGAAATATCGATGGCACCGGCAAGGCTGTCGATGCGGTAGTTACCGGCAACAGCAGTTTCCAGCGTAGCGGCTGCGCCGATGCCGGTAGCGGCATCGAGATCCGCACCACCCGAGGCAACGATGTCCGCGCCGGCATCCGCTCCACTCTCTTCGATGGCGCCGCCTGCATTCAGGGTGACCGAGCCAACAGCATCCACCAGCGCAACCAGGATATCGGCGTCATTGGTGACGGCGATATTGCCGCTGTTGGTATCGACCGAGGTCAGGATCAGGTTTTCGCCGCCCGTCTGGTCGATGGTGATGGCGCCGGAAGCCGTCGTCACGCTGGACAGCGTGACCGTACCCAGGCCGGTCGCGTTGTTGTTGAAATCGATAGCGCCAGTGGTCGTGTCCGCGCTGATGCTGGCGCCAGCCAGGTTCAGGGCAGTGCCGACACCGATACCGTCATAGGCATTGAGGTCGATCACGGCACCGCTGATCAGCGGTGAACCGAAGATGCTGCCCTCGTTGTCGCCCACGGCGTCGCCGACGTTGGCGTTGAGGGTGACCGTGCCGCCCGCGGTGATGCTGCCGACAATCAGGCTGATGTCATCGGCCGCACTGATGGTCACGTTGCCGGCGGCGATGATGTTGCCGGCCAGCTGGAAGTTCTGCGGCGTCAGGTTGTCACCCGGGCCGGTCTCGTCGTTGTCCAGCGCCACGATGGTGACGTTGCCCGCCGTGGATTCGAGGGTCAGGTTTGCAAACAGTGCAAACGACACGCCGTTGCCGTTGACCGTGATGTTGATGTCGCCCGGAGCCGTCACCCCGACACCCTGTGTCGGGTTGCCGAGATTGATGTTCTCGGACGTTTCGATGTCGATGCCGCCCGAGGTCGAGACCGTCGCACCGAAAATGTCGGTATCGATCTGCAGGTTCGAGGTCGTGCCGATGCCGGTACCGGCATTCAGCACAAGCTGGCCACCGACATAGGCAAAGCCGATATCGTCGTCGTCATTGATCGTGCCATTGGTGTTCACGATCAGGGTCTGGCCCGTACCGAAGGTCACGTCATCGATGGTCACGTCACCGGAGCCGCCCGCCCCGGCCGTACCGACCGACAGGACGCCGCCCGGGCCGCCCGAGGCGGTGACCAGCGCATCAAGATCGGCATCGGAAAGCTGGAAGGTGCCTGCACCGGTGCCAAGACCGATGGTCGTACCGGCCGTGAACGGCGACACGGAGATGCCACCACCGGCTTCCTCGACGGAGGCAAAGCTGCCGGCCGACAGGCCATCCGAGGTGACGCTCAGCGAGCCGGCCGCACCCAGGTCGACGGCGATGCCGGTACCGTCGTAGGTGCCGTCCTGCGCGTTGAAGATCAGGTTGTCGTCCGTGAGGCTCGGCGTGAAGTCTTCATCGAGCGCCGCGGTCAAGGTCAGGGTATTGCCGCCCGTGACCAGCACGGACACGGTATCGGCCTGTGCCAGCACGGTGTCGATGGTGCCGACTTCGAGGCTGGAGGAAGAGCTGACGTAAGCCTCCGCCGTACCAGCGCCCGACAGCGCGATGTTCAGTTCGCCCTGGTCGTTGACTGCACCACCCGACGCCGTACCGATGGTCACGGCCACTTCCGTGCCCAGGCCGCCGATATTGGCCGCGTCGAGATTGATGCTGCCCGAGGTCGCCGTATAGAGGGCTGCGGTATCGAGAGCGTCACCGGTGGTGAAGCTCACGCCATTGGTGATGTCGCCCACCACCGACACGGTGATGCTGCCTGCGGTGACGTTGGTGCCACCGCCGCCATTGCTGGCCGAGCCAGTGGTCAGCGAGCCAGCCGTGCCGGACAGGCCGCCCGCACCCGTCGTGGTGATGTTGATATCGCCCGAAGTACCCAGCGCACCCGTGGTCGTAGCAAGCGCCGCATTGACGATCACCTCACCGGTGGCATCCACATCGATGACACCGACAGTCATGGCGCGATCGAAGGTCACCGTGCCGCCACCCGCGGTATTCACGTCGAGCAGGATGTTGCCGATGCTGGTATCGGAACCGAGCGAATCGAAGCTGATCGCACCACCCGCCGTGGAACCGATGGACACCGTTTCCGTTCCGGTAGCCGTGATGTCACCGACGACCAGGTCGCTCGGCGAGGTGATGAACACGCTGCTGCCGTTGGTCGTCAGGTTCAGCTGACCGGCCGTGCCGGCGGTGCCGAACACGACATCGAGGGCATTCGCGGCATCCGTACCGATGCCGTTGGCATCCAGGTTGATGTCGCCACCGGTGGTGCTGGCCGCGCCAACGTTCAGCGCCAGGGTATCGGCAATGCTGCCCGATGCCGTGATGTCGATGCTGCCGCTGGTGCCACCGGAGGAGTCGCCGGTAAACAGGCTGGCGTTGCCCGACACGCCACCGCCGGAAACGATGGTGATGTTGCCCGAGGCCGTCGCGTTGTCCGCAGTACCCGTATTGGCCAGGAAGAACACGGTGTCGCCGGTGTTGATCTCCAGCGTGCCGACCGTGATCGCTTCATTGAATACGACATTGCCGCCGGCACCGGTGGTGTCGACGTCCAGCGTCAGGGCACCCAGGTTGCCGTACACCGATCCGGCCACGAACTGGATGGCTGCACCGGCATTGATGAAGTTGAATTCGTTGGCATTGGTGTTCGACGCCGTCGACAGGTCGCCAATCAGCAACTGCACGCCATTGCCATCGACGAAGGCACCGCCCGCACCGGCACCGCCGGTGGTGGCAATGTCCAGGACACCGCTGGCGGCACTGCCACCGAACGAAGACGCCGTGCCGGTGGAGAAGATGACTTCGTTACCCGCGCTGCCGATGGAGGCTGCAGTGACACTGATCGAGCCGGCCGTTGCCGTGTTGGCACCAGTGTCGGTGGCATCGCCCGCCGTGAAGGAAATGGTGTTATCGACGGTACCGGCGATATTCAGGGTGATGTCCCCTGCCGTGACATTCGTGCCACCGCCGGAATTGTCGGCGTCACCGGTGGTGATGCTGCCGGCCGCGCCGGTCAGGTTGCCGCCGGCGGTGGTGGTGATGTTGATCGCTGCCGTCGTGCCGGTGGTGCTGGCCGTCGTAGCCAGCGCGCTGTTCAGCGTGACAAGGCCGGCGGCATCGATGTCGATCAGTCCCGTCGAGGTGATGTCCTGGTTGATCGTCAGGAAGTCGCCCGAGTTGATGGTGACGCTGTTGAAGGTATGCGCCGAGGTGCGATCGTAAATGATTGCCCCGCCCGCACCGGTGGTGATCACCAGGTCGGCCGTCGAAATGCCGGCGCCAAGGAAATCACCGGTGGTCGGCAGGCTGATACCGGAGTTGTCGGAATTCAGGGAAATGACATTGCCCGTGCCCGCCACGGTGATGTTGCCGACTTCGAAGTCGGCCGCACTGGTACTGGTGACATAAATGCTGCCAGCACCCGCGCCGCCCGTCGTCTCCAGCGTCAGGACGCCGGGCACCTGGCCCGAACCGCCCGTGGGCTGGCCGAAGTTCAGTTCGACGGCATTGCCCGCGGAGCCGATGCTGGAAGCCGTCAGGCTGATGGAGCCCGCCGTCACGGTGTCATTGGCACCGCCGGTGGAATCGGTCGGCGTGCCGGTGGCGAAGGTCACCGAGTTGTCGATGGTGCCACTCACATTGACGACGATGGAGCCGGACGTAATGCCGCCACCATCACCGGAATTGCTGTCGTCGGCATTGCCGGTCGCCAGGGTGGCCGTGCCACCGCTGACCAGACTGCCGCCCGAGGTCAGGATGTTGATGTCACCGCTCGCACCGTCAACCGAATCGGCCGTCGAGAGGTTGGCATCGAGGTTGACGTTGCCCCCGGTGTCGATGTCCACGGAGCCGACCACGAGACCGCCGGTCACGTTGAACGTGACATCGCCGGTACCGCCATCGATGTCGAGCACGTCGTCACTGACGTTGATGTAGCTGGCCGAGCTGCCGCCCAGCAGGATCTGCGCGCCCGCCGTATCGGCCGACAGGTTGAGCGTGTTCGCGCCCACCGCCGTCTGGATGGCGGTCAGCGTCAGGTTGGAACTGGTATCCAGGAAAATGTCGCCGCCGCTGGTCAGGCTGACGAGCCCGGAAACGTCGACGTCGAATGCGCCGACGCCGGCCGAGGTACCGATGTTGTTCGCCGCATCGAGTGCCAGGGTACCGGTGGTAGTCACCGCAACAGCACCGTCTGCACCCGGGGTCGAATCGAGGATCGAACCGGCCTGCGCGGTCAGCGACACGTTGCCGGCGCCGATGGTGTTGATCGCGCCGTCAGCGACCAGCAGGTCGCCACTGGTGGTGGTCAGGCTGAAGTCGAGGTCCAGCGCCGTGTTGGACGCCGTGGTCAGCGTCGTGTCGGTGCCGTCATCCGACAGCGAGATCGTGGTCGCACCGGACAGCGAGAAGGTGCTCGTGCTCGGCGTCCAGGTCAGCGCGAAATTGGTCAGCTCGACATCGTTCGAAATGAAGATGTCGGTGCCCGCCGACAGCACCAGGTCGGTGGTACCCGACAGGTCGAGGTCGGCCGGATCGGCACCAGTGCCGATGCTGCCGGAAGCCGTCAGTGCAATCTGGCCGGTGGTGGTGATGTTGGCGTTGGTGTCAGCGCCTGCCGAAGCGTCTTCGATATTGCCGCCCGAGGCCGTCACGCTGATGTTGCCGGCACCGGCCTGCAGGCCGTCCTCGGCAATGGTGACACTGGTGCCACCGGTGAGCGTGATCACGCCGTTATCGGCTGACGTATCCAGCGCGCCACCGACAACCAGCGCGTCGCCGGCCACGATTGTCAGGCTGCCGTCGACCGTGGAAGCGCCGATGGTCGTGCCCGAAGCATCGCCATCGGTATTGGTGAAGCTGACATTGGCGCCCGTGCCATCCGTCGAGAAGCTGACGGTGCCATCGATGTCGTTGCCCGCAGTGACCAGGGTCACGGTGTTGTTGTTGCTGAGCACGAAGCCGGCAGTGCCGATCACGTCCAGCGCGCCGCTTTGGGTGACCGAACCGTTGTTGGCGATGACCGACAGGTTGCCGGCAATGGTCGAAGCGCCGAACTCGATGCCGCCGAGGCCTGCATCGACGGTCACGTTGCCCGCGTTGCCGCCCGAGGTGGCCGTGGTGAAGGACACCGCACCGCCGAAGCTGTTGCCGGTGTTGCCCAGGCTGATCGCCTGGTCGTCATTGGTCGTGGTGAATGCCGAGGTCAGCGTGACAACAAGCGCGCCGCTCTGCGAAATGGTATCGGCTGCGGTCACATCGAGGTCGCCGGAGATCGTCGAGGCGCCGAAAGAAATTTCGTCGACATCGACAATCACCGCGTCACCCGCCTGGGTGATCACGATGCTGTCGAAATCGTTGGCTGCCGAATCGAGCAGCACGTCGTTCGTGCCCTCGGTGGTACCGCCGGCATCGAATGTGGCCGTCGGTGCAATCACGGTACCGCTGTCGGTGATGTTGCCCGCAGCGGTAACCGTCAGGCTGGTACCGGCAGTGATGGCGCCGAGGTCGATATTGTCCGCATCGACCAGGGTGATGTTGTTGCCCGAGGTGACGCTGACCGCGCCACCGTTGTCGTCGTTATCGAAATCGTTGGACGTGCTGTCCAGGACCAGGTCGACGGCTGCGCCCACGGCCAGTGTGGTCGTGCCGGCCACCGACAGCGCGCCGGAACCGTTGTCCGCAATCGTGCCGGTGCCTGCCGAGGTGTCGAGATCGGCATTGCCGCCCACCGACAGGGTGGCGTTGTTCAGGTTGATGATGTCGGCGTCGACCGTCAGGTCACCGCCGATCGAACCACCATTGAGGTCGACCTGCCCGGTCGTACCGGCGTTCAGGGTCAGCGACGAGGCCGCGCCAAGCACGTCCGTCAGCAAGCCCGAGTTGAAATTGATCGCTGCGCCGGTGGCCGTGCCGCCGGCATTGGTCGTGTCGATGCTGATCGCCGCCACGTCCAGGTCGACCGTCGTGGCATCCAGCGTCACCGCCGTGCCAGAGGTCACGATATCGCCAGACAGGGCGATCTCGTTTCCGGCCAGCAGGTCGATGGTCGCATCGCCCGTGCCGGTCAAGGTGCCACCGACGATCACATCGCCACTGGCGCCACCAGACTGGATGGTCAGCGGATCGGCAAAACTCACACCACCGGAATCCGTGCTCACCAGGCCCGTGCCGTCGGCACGACCCAGGGTGATGCTCGCGAAACCGTCAGCCAGCGCGGCGATGTCCGTGCTGGTCAGGTTGAGCGCCGCATCGTCCGTGGCGCCACCGATGGTCATGTCCTGTGCGACGGTGCTCTGGAAAATGGTCACCGCGCCGGAGCCGGTAATGCTGTTCGCACCACCCAGCAAATCGACTTCGGCGCCTTCCAGCGAAAGGCTGCCGGCGCCGATGGCGAAGGCCGTGTCATTGATGGTCAGGGTGCCATCAACGGTGGCGAAGGAAACGGTGTCGCCCGAGATCGAATCCGTCATGTCTTCGATGGTCAGGTTCGCGGTACCGGAGGTCGTGATGTCGACCGTCTGCGCGCCGGCACCGGTGTCGATGTCGGCAACGGCGAGGTTCTCGCCCGAGGTGACGTAGGCGGAATCGGTGCCGCCACTGAGATCCAGCGTCAGGCTGCCATCAACGATGGCGCCATCGGCATTGGTCAGGGAGCCGGTGCCCACCGAAACATCGAGGCGACCGGTCGCACCATCGCTGGAAATCAGGCCATCGGACACCAGGCTGATCGAGCCGATGGTCGCGGTGTCATTGGTGCCCGCATCATCGTCCAGCGACGCATTGCCCGTGGCGACGGCATCGGCTGCCGACAAGGTGATGTTGCCGCTGGCGTCCAGCGTCACGTTGCCTGAGGTCGCGATCTCCGTCGTGCCATTGCCGTCACCCAGCGCATCGCCGGAGGAGACGGTGCCTGCACCGGAAATGCTGCCGCCACTGGCGGTCAGCGATACGTTGCCGGTCACGGCATCGAGATCGGCCGACGTTGCCGAACCCGATCCCACGGCACCACTCAGTGCGATGGCGCCCGAGGCCGCCAGCGTCACGCTGCCGGAGGTGGCTTGCACATCACCGGTGCTGGAGGTCGCATTGCCCGAGACCACGCTGGCCACGGTGATGTCGCCACCACCGGCCAGGAGATCGACCAGGCCGGAGGTCGAGGCATCCTGTGCGGACGTGGCGCTACCGCTGCTGACGGTGCCGGTGAAGGTAATGGCTCCTGCCGTGGCATCGACGTCGATATCGCCGGAAATGGCAGCACCGCCGCCCGAGGTCGGCGTGGAGGCACCCGTGGCCAGCGACGTGCCGCTGATGTTGCCCGTGGTGGTGGAGATGGTGATGTCACCTGACGTTGCGGCAACCGAGTTGGCATCCAGTGTCGCCGTGCCGGTGCTGACGGCATCGCCGAGCGCGATGCCGGTCGAGGCGGTCAGGGTTACCGAACCGGAAGTCGAAGCCTGGTCATCGCCGTCGACCGCGCCGGTGGCAATCGTGCCACCCGCGCTGGAGGAAATCGTGCCCGTCGTCGAAGTCACGTTGATAGCGCCGGATATGCCCTGGTCATCGGCCGACGTTGCAGTACCGGTCGCGACCGCCGCATCAATCGCGACGTTGCCTGCCGAGGAGCTGATCGTCACAGCACCCGAATTCACCGCCACGTTGTTGCCGGTATTCGAGGCATTGCCGGTCGTCACGGCGTCGCCAATCGTCACGCCATTGGCGCCCGCAATGGTGATGCCTCCCGAATCCGTGTTCAGGGTGTCATCGCCATCGGCCGCACCGGTCGTCAAGGTGCCGCCGGCATTGGTGGTTACCGTGCCGTTGTTGCTGGTAATGCTGATCGCGCCGGAGTCGGCCACGTCGTCATTGGCCGAGGTGTCACCGGTGGTCAGCGCACCGCTGATATCGATGTTGCCGTCGGCCGTCAGGCTGATGGTGCCGCTGAGCGCCTGGTTGTTGTTGGAGGTGACATCCACATCACCGGTGGTCAGTGATGCTCCGCCACCGATGGTGATCGCGCCACCCGTCGAGGTCAGGGTGATGTCACCGGAATCCTGGTCCTGGGTATCGGCAATGCTGCCCGTGGTCAGCGCGCCATTGACGGTGATATCGCTATCAGCCGTGATGGAAATGTTGCCGGTATTCAGCGCGCCGGTGCCCGGCGCAGTGGACAGTGTGCCCACGGTTACCGTGGCCGTGCCCGCACCGCCATCCGAACCGGCAATCAGCACGATGTCAGCCGTTTCAGTAGTCACCAGCGTCATGTCGGCGATGTTGATGCCAGCGCCCGTGTTGCTGGTGGTTTCCAGCGTGATGTCCGTGCCGGCCGTCAGGGTGACCGTGAACGCGCCACCACTGGTCGTGATGCTGTTGACCGCCTGCAGGATGATCGAGGTGCCGGCGGAAACGCTTTCCAGCTCGCTTTCGTAAACCGTGTACGTCGTCGGCGTATCACCGAACAGGATGGTCGGGTCGTCCAGCGTGCCGGAGCCACCACCGGAGTCGTCACCGTCACCGGTGCCAGCCGCGATCACGATGTCGTCCGGATCGAGCAGCAACACACCGAATTCGCCGTTCTCGGCGGACATGTCGACCAGGCCCTGGAAGACCAGGCCGCCACCCGACACTTCCGCAAAGCCGCCGTCGCCGCTGCCGGCGCCACGGCCCGAAATGGAACCGTAGAAACGCGTGCCATCGGATGACCAGACGACGGCACTGCCGCCGTCGCCGTCCTGCGTGGCATCGACATTGATGACAACGTCACTGCCCACGTAGGCATGCGAGGCTTCCTGCAGTCCTTCACCACCCTGGATTCCACCACCGACACGAATGTCGCCACCGCCCGCGCTGCCCGAAGCATCCAGCACGGCATCGCCGACCAGGGCAACCTGGTCGCCCAGGACCTGGATGGTGCCGCCATTGCCCGAATCGTTGCTGGCATCGATGACGCCACTGTTGGCAACGACACCGCCCTCGCCTACCAGGTAGACACGACCTTCGACGTCTTCGACGCCCTGCGCTGCAATCACGCCTTCATTGTTCACGACCTGCGAGAACACATCGCGTGCAGCGGACGCCGACAGCAGGATGGAACCGCCACGCGCGGCAATTTCGCCGCTGTTGGCAATTGCCGAGTCGAGACCATAGGCATTTTCCAGCACCTCGCCATCGACCGCGAACTGGATCAGGCCGTCGCCATCGAAGTCGATGGTGACCTGCTCGCCGACACCGATATTCACCGTGCCGAAGTCGGCAAGGATTGCACCGTCATTGACGACGCCGCCGCCAAACAGGTTGATGGAACCACCGTTGGCCGCCTGCAAAAGGCCGTGGTTGATGATCAGGCCACCGACGCTGCCGTCGGTGTTGTTGAACTGCCAGTCACCGCTCAGGAAACTGTCGTTGGAAATGTCGAGACCGGAAACGAACAGGCTGCCGACATCGACCGACGCGTTGCGGCCGAAGACGAAACCGTAGGGATTGACCAGCAGCAGGCGTCCATTGGCGTTGATCTGACCGAAAATCTCGGAGGGGTTCTGATCGAGAATGCGGTTCAATGCAGCGGCGTCGGAACTGGGCTGGATGAAGTTGACCACTTCATCGGACGCGACGTTGAACGTCGACCAGTCGATGATTACCAGGTCGGTAAGCTGGTCGATGTTGGTTGTCACCTGGTCAGGTCGAGTGACTCGAGCTTCGCCGGAGACGACGCTTTCGCCTGTAGGGCCTGCTACCGACACTCCGAATGCAAGTGCCAGGTAGGCTGCAACGAATGTCGCTGTTGCAGAACGAAGGTAACGCTTGGCTGCCGACTTTGCGGTCATGATCTCACCCCTGTTGCAACGACTGGTTTTCAGCCGCCGCTCGCCCCCGGAGGGCATCTACTCGGCCCGGACCTCCAGGCCCGGACTTGCACCTAACGAACCGACCGGCATCAACGGATGCCGGCCACCACTTCACCTGCTCAGAACTGCCAGGTGAAGTCGACCCAGTACTGACTGTCATCAAACACGGCGCGCGGATCGGTTGGTTGCGGATTTTCGTCCGCACCACCGCTGCGCCACGCTGCCTGGACGTTCAAGCTGAACGAACCCGGCAAGCCGAACTCGATGCCGATGCCATAACCCGATTCGGTGATGTCATCGAAAATGTTGGCGCTGCTGCCGCCACCAACCTCGTTGAAATAACCCTGCGCATAATCGGCGAACACCGTGAAGCGCAGCAGGTCACCCCAGTTGCGATTGGCAAATGCCGGCTTGTCTGCAAAGCCCGGCGCACGCACGCCCCATTCCACGGAAACGAACGCGCCGTAGTCTGAAAGGAACTGCGAACTCGGCACGCCACGCACGCTGGCCGGTCCGCCAATGACGAAGCGCTCCAGCGAGGTCAGCGGGTCGGCGGTGTAGGTGCCGTTGGCTCGCAACAGCAAGGACTGGTTGGCAGTCATGCTCTTCAACCACGACATGCCCAGCGACGCCTTGGTGAAGTCTGCGCCCACTCCCGCGATAGTCGGCGGCGGCTGGATGCTGCCGTCTTCGAGTTCTTCCACGGTCGGTGCACCGAGCGCACCGTCAAGGCCGATATCGACGCGGGCATAGGCCGTGACGATGGTTGCGGTTTCTGCACTGATCAACTCGTAATCGAACTGCGCACCGAACACGTCGATATCATCGCGTGCAGTGACCCGGCCGAACACCTCGGTGTCGGCAACCTTGCGCGCGAGATCGAACTTGAGGGCCGTGCGGCGTGCACGGGTCCGGCTGAGGTTCCAGTCGTAGTAGAGGCGGTAGATGTCCGAAGTACCGCCCGCGTCGTTGTCGGTTGCAGACTGGGAAAGGCTGTCGACGTCAAAGGAATTGTTGGTCAGTTCGATGCCGATCTTGTGACGCGGGTTGGAAAACGGCACCTGGTACTTCAACGAGCCGAACAGCGAGTTGTCCGGCGAGTACGTCTGCAGCACGGTCAGCTCGAGATAATCGGCCGCGCCAAACGGGTTGTTCCAAATGGCATCGGCCAGCAGGCGATTTTCGCCAGTAAAGCGCGTACCGTGATTGTCCACGCGTACCAGGAAGTCCAGCGGGTCCTCCTCCGACACGTTGATCAGCAAATCGGCCTCACCGACTTCACCGCCAGGCTGGAACACGCCGACAGCACTCAAACCGGGATAACCCTGCAAGGTCAGCAAGGCGTCTTCCGTCTTTTCCACGGTAACGAGCTTGCCGGTCAGGTCACGGAACGGTGCCTGCAGGCGCGAATGGCTGTAGCGACGGTTGCCGTCGGACAAGACCTGGCCGAGGCGTCCTTCCAGCACGCGGATCGCCACGATGCCTTCCACGACTTCCTGGGCCGGCACGACGGCGCGAGCAAGGAAGTAACCCCGCTCGCGGTAATAGCGCGTGATTTCATCGGCAATCAACTGCAACTGGCCGATGGTCAGGCCCTGGTTGCGCTCGAGTCGCTGCAGGCGCAACTGGTCCACGAAAGACTGGTAGGCACGCACCTGGCGATCAGGGCTCAGGTCGCGCACCACATCCGACATGAAATCGACAATTGCTTCGCGCTCGTCCGGCGTGAAGCCATCCGGCCCGACATCCTCCTGGTTCTGGCGCGCCACACGGAGGCGCGCAAGCAGTTCGTTCAGTTCTTCGAAGCGCGCGGCAACGCGGGCATCGATTTCTTCCTTGATGATGCCGGCTTCCGGATCATCGATCACGCCGGTGATGACGAACTTGCGCACGAATACACGACCGCCCTCGTCGACACCGAGTGGGCGCTGGAAGACCGGCGGAATTTCGAACACCAGCTGGTTGGGATCGAGCACGGGTGCAGCAGGCAATACCGGAGAAGGCAATTCACCTTGTGTCTGCGGCTGCGACGAACCACCTGGAAGTGGCGGCAGGTCTGGCAACGGCAACGGCGTGTTGGCCAGCGCCGGCGTCGACAGGCAGGCGAACACGCCCAACATGACCATGCGGATATGCCTGGTCGTCACGCCGACCAGGCCTGCGGAAGATTCAATCACGACTTGCATGTAATCCCCTCAAGAATCGGTTCAGCACCGATCTGTTCGCCGTGGCACCCCGCCTCCATGTAAAGGTCCGCTACCACAGCGCCATGCCGTCACCAATCGGTGACAACCCCCGAATATTGCGACTTAACAATATTCTGCAAACGGCTGATTTGCAATAATCCAAGGCTGGAATATTGATTAGTTCAATATCGGACTTGTTTCCACTTATTTTCAGCCTGAACACTGCCAGCCAAGTACCCAACAATCTTCACTTTTATTATGGCAATCGTGCGCCAGCCGCTATATTTTATGTCAACCTGCAAGCCGGAATCGGGGGTACTCCGGATGGCGTACGGC
The DNA here is from genome assembly GCA_033720895.1 of Gammaproteobacteria bacterium. Taxonomy (NCBI): domain Bacteria; kingdom Pseudomonadati; phylum Pseudomonadota; class Gammaproteobacteria; species Gammaproteobacteria bacterium. The sequence goes on along the minus strand of JAWWBS010000007.1, from coordinate 29,146 downwards.
AGGCACTACATCAGAGGCAGCTCAGGGGTTATTGATGGGGTCGACAGAAGGATTTGCCTGGAGCTCCGAAGCCGTCAGCCACGTCGGTACGGTCCGCAAGGTCAACGAGGATTCCTGCCTGGATCGCCCTGAAAAGGGTCTTTGGGTCGTGGCGGATGGCATGGGGGGTCATGCAGCTGGCGATGTTGCCAGCCAGGCCATCACGGCCGCGCTGGACGAGATGCCGGCCGCCGATTCCCTGGCGCAGCTGGCCGACCAGGTCGAACGCTGCCTTCGTGATGTGAACACACGGCTCGTCAAGCTGGCCGAGGATTCCGAGAAGCAGACCATCGGCAGCACGGTATCCGTCATGATTGCCCGCAACAGCCACGCCATCTGCATCTGGGCAGGTGACAGCCGCGTCTACCGCCTGCGCAAGGGAACACTGGAACAGCTGACCCAGGACCATGCCATGGTCGAAGACATGGTGGATGTCGGCCTGATCAGCCAGGAAGAAGCCGAGCACCATCCGCAGGCCAACCGGATCACGCGCGCCATCGGGGCGGCGCCCGAGGTGTTTGTCGACATGGACATTTTCGAACTGCAGAAAGGGGATCGCTTCCTGCTCTGCAGTGACGGTCTTTACAAGGAATTGCAGCCGGCGGACATCACCAAGATACTGAAGGGACGCGGCAATCGCGCCAAGGCCGGTGTGGACCTCGCACTGGACCGAGGCGCAAGAGACAACGTCACCGTCATCACGGTGACCATAAACTGAATATTCTGACAACAAGCAGACGGCGGCGCAGGGTCGCAGCCAGGGGAAACTGAAGTGGCCGATTTCAAAGACTTGCTCTCGGAGCTGACACAGGGAAATGCCAGCCTCGAAACGGTTCGCAGCTGGGTGGAAGATGCACTCGAGGAAGGCGATGCCACCCGGGAGCAGTTGAGTGCCCAGCTTGACGAAGTGAAGGGGGCCTTGCCCGACGACATGGTCGCCGCGCTGCAGGGAATGATCGAAGGTGAGCCGAGTGGCGACTCGGGCAACGATGGCGGCCTGGAATTCGATTTCGACCTGGAAGTGCCCGCCGCCGACGACGGCGACAAGACCGTGGTCGATCCGGAAATGGAGGCGCCCTCCTTCGACGGTGAGCTAAGCCTTGAAGAACCTGCCGAACCCGCGTCATCCGACAGCAGCGAAGACACCACGGCGAGCGAAGACGACGGCGGCCAGGCTGTCGGTCAGTCGGAAGAAAACCCCTTCGGCACCATCGACCCCTTTGCGACCGGTGATGCGCCGGCGTCCGATCCCAATGCTGGTGATCGCACGGAAGTCATGCAGCCAGCCGATTCCGACAAGACCGAAGTCGTGCAGAAGCCTGCCGATTCCGACAAGACCGAAGTCGTTCCCCAGGCTGGCGGTGACAAGACCGAGGTTGTTCGCGACCCCGATGCCACTGTCGTAGGTGGTGACGACCCGACCCAGCGTCCCGGCGCCCTGCGTGGTTCGGACGAGGAAGACCCGTTCGCCATGGCGAATTCCACGGCGCCCGGCGGCGGCATGAGCAGCCCGACCGGTACCGGCTGGCCGACGGCCACCAACTTCCAGGGCAAGGGTTCCGCCCTCGACCCGGACAGCATCGGCCCCGGCACCATCCTGAAGGATCGTTTCGAACTGCTCTCGGCCATCGGCGAGGGCGGTATGGGCAAGGTCTACAAGGCCCGTGACCTTCTCAAGGTCGAAGCCAAGGACCGCAACCCCTACATCGCCGTCAAGCTGCTGTCCGGTGATTTCCGTGAGCACCCCGAGGCGTTCATCGCCTTGCAGCGAGAATCCTCCAAGGCGCAGAAGCTGGCTCACCCGAACATCACCACGGTGTACGACTTCGACCGCGACGGTCCGACCGTCTATCTCACCATGGAGCTCATGGAAGGCCAGGAGCTGGCGCAGTTCATCAAGAAGCTGCCGCCGGGCGGCCTGCCGACCGAGGACGCGCTCGGCATCGTGCAGCAACTTTGTGAAGGCCTGGAATACGCACATGCCCGCAACCTCGTGCATTCCGATTTCAAGCCGGGCAACTGTTTCTACCTCAAGGACGGCACGGTCAAGATTCTCGACTTCGGTATCGCGCGCGCATCGACCACCCGTTCCGATGCGGCCGGCGAAACCACGGTCTTCGACCCGGGCCAGCTGGGCGCGCTGACGCCCGCCTACGCAACCCCGGAAATGTTCGAAGGCGAGGATCCGGCACCGGGCGATGACATCTACGCGCTGGCCTGTGTCGCCTATGAACTGCTGACGGGCAAGCATCCGTTCAACAAGCTGTCGTCCGTCAAGGCAATGGAGAAAGGTCTCTCCCCTGCCCCGATCAACAAGCCCGGCTTCACCAAGCGACAGAACAAGGCGTTGATGAAGGCCCTTGCCTTCAAGCGTGCCGATCGCACGAGCTCCGTCGAGGAGTTCTGGGATGGCGTTCGCTTCAAGAAGAGCTACACGCTGCAGATTGCCGCTGCCAGCATCGGTTTCTCGTTGCTGATCGGCGTGCTGGCCTACAAGCCGGTTGTCGAATTCATCGAAGACAAGCAAGTCAACAACATCATTGCCGAGCTCGACGCCGGACAGCGCCAGGTGCCGGAAGTGCTGGAGCTGATCAAGAGCGACGAGCTGAGCGAACGTGCCGACCAGAACCTGCTCGACATCGGTCGTGAAACGATTTTCGAGTACTTCGAGCAACGCGCCGAAGCGGCGATCGACGAAACCCAGGACAAGTACGATTTCCCGCAGGCGCTTGCCGTCATCCAGGAAGCCAAGCAGTACTACGAGGACTCGGCCGCCCTGTTGAGCATCGAGTCCGACATCATCAGCCGCCGGAACGGCCTGATCTCGGAACTGACCACCGATTTCGACAACTACCTGGCAGAAGACCGGCTCATGCCGATCGAGGGCGAGGATGACATTACCGACCTGCTCGCCAAGCTGCGCCAGGCCGATCCCGGCAACCCGCTGCTCGAAGACGCCCGTCTTTCGCAACGTTATGCCACCCTGGCAGAGCAGGCCATCGCCGACGGCGAATGGCAGCGCGCCAAGGAATACCTGACCGCCGGTCTCGACTACTCGGCGACGGATGCTTCCTTGCTCAACCTGGATGACCAGGTGACACGCGAACTGCAGCGCCAGGCCGATGCGCGACTGGTCGCCGAGATCAAGGATCGCCTCAACGCAGCCAAGGGCGATCTCAAGACGGTGGCTGATTACGCCACGGTCGTCGACGACCTCCGTCGTCTCGAGGAACTTCGCCCGGATGACGCACTGTTGAAGGAAATCGTCACGCCGCTGCGCAGCTCGGTCAGCAGCAGCCTGCAGCAGGCAATCGCAGCGAGCGAATGGCGCCAGGCCGAAGGCCTCTTGCGCACCTTCGCGACCATGTTCTCCGTGCCTGAACTGCTGGACATGCGCAATACCCTGTCCCGTGCGGAAGTGAACGCCGGCTACCAGCCCGAGAACCTCGGCGAAGTGCTGGCGGCCCTGGACGAGCGCCAGCAGGCCATGAACAGGTTGCTGGCCTCGCCGCAGTACAACAACGAGTGGTCCGATGAACTGCTTCGCAATTTCAAGGAAACCATCAGTTTGCTGCGCCCGGGCAACACCTGGTTCGACCAGATGCAGACGCGCATCGTCGATTCCTATGTCGACAATGCCCGCCAGCTGGTCGAAGCCGAACGCTTTGATGCCGCTACCCGCAGCCTGCAGGCCGCCCGCGCCTTCAACCCGGGCCTGCCTGTATTCGATGCCGAGGCAGAGAAGCTGGCTGCTGCCAAGGCCGACTTCGACCGCCGCCAGGCCGAACGCATCCGCCTTGCACAGATCAACGCGGCCAAGAACAGCCTGGTCGCACAGACGAATGCCAACGACATCAATGCGGCCATCAATACCTTCGAGCAGCTGAAGCAGGAATTGCCCGTCGATGACGAGTTCATCACCACGACCGGCCCGCAGATGATTGCCGACAGCTTCCTGCGACTGGCTACAGCCCAGGCGGAGCGCGAGGAATTCGCCAACGCCGTGCAGTTCGCGCAGCGTGGCCTGGAATACGTGCCGGGCATGCAGGGCCTCGAGAAGGCCCTCTCGGACTACGAGAACCTCGCCAAGCGCGAGCAGCTGATCAAGGGCGCAGCCCAGGCTACGACCGGCACCATCGGCAACCTGCCGCCGCTGCTGCGTGAAGTTCGTGGCCTGTTCCCGGATGACGCTACCGCCATCCAGAACGAAGCCATGCGCCAGCTGGCCGATCGCATCAAGCGACTGGAAGCCTCTGACGTGACTGCGGCCAACGACCTGTGGGATGCCGCCAAGCGCCTGTTCCCCGGAACGCGCGTCATTGACGGTCTGAGCCTCAAGGCCCCGCCCCGTCCCTCCAAGTACGTCCCGTCGGCCCGCCAGGCCATGGAGCGCAAGCAGCTCACCGAGGCGGAGAACATTCTCGCCACGGCGCGTCGTGAAGAGCCAGGCAACCAGCAGGTCGCCGAATTTGCGAGAGAACTCGGCGAGCGCCAGGACCAGGCCAATGTCTACTACTCGAGCTACCAGCAGCTGATGGCGCGTGGCCAGAAAACGGAAGCCAAGCGTTACCTCGATGCTGCACTGAGCTTCTGGACCGACAATCCTAAGTACAAGGACGAGCTCGCCAAGAACTTCACGACCACCCGCGCGCCGACCCGCAGTGCCGATGGCTCGCGGCCCTGCACCGCAAGCCTGGCCGGCTTCGGCCGCTCCGGTCGCGCTGTCTGCTTCGATATCCTGAGCGGCAGCACGCGTGGTCCGGAGCTGGTTGTCGTACCTGCAGGCGGCGGCATCAGCAAGCCCTTCGCCATCGGCAAGTACGAGATTTCGAACGGCGACCTGAACGCCTATTGCAGGGCCAGCAGCAATTGCCCGGTCAACTCGGATACCGGCATGCCGGCTACCAACATTTCGCTCAGCGTCATGCAGGGTTACGTCAACTGGCTGACCCAGACGACCGGCAAGCAGTATCGCCTGCCGACCGCGGCCGAGTGGAGCTATGCGGCCACTGCAACCAACCCGAAGGCAGTGACCAACTTCAACTGCCGTGTTACCCAGGGCGGGCAGATCCTCAAGGGTCTGACGATGCTCGAGATCAAGTCCGGGCGTGCAAATCCGTGGGGCCTGATGAACTACGTCGGCAACGTACAGGAAGTGGTGCGTGACGGCGGTGGGCATGCGGCTCGCGGCGGTGCGTTCCAGGACAACCTGTCGACCTGTGACATCGGCTTGAGTCGCAACTTCTCCGGCCAGGCCAGCGAGATCACCGGCTTCCGGGTTGCGCGAGAGACGGACTGAGGCCAGGGAATACAAGGACGGAGCAGTCACGATGAAGGTTTCGCAGCTACGCGATCTGACGCGAAAGTTTGCTTCCGGCGGGATGCCGGAGGAAGACTATCGTCGCGAGCGAGGGAAATTGATCGATGCCATCGTGAACGGCGATGTATCCATCAAGTATCGCGACATTCGCCCGACCAATCGTCCGCAAGCCACTCCCAAGGTCGATCGGCGCAAGCTGATCATGCTGTCGGTGGGTGTGCTGCTGATAGCGATGCTGGCGATATCGCTGCTCATCCAGCTCACCAGCCAGCCAGCAGAGGAGCCCGCGGAAATCGTGATCAAGGAGCAGCCCGGCGTCGAGCTGCTGCGGGGGTTCGTCGAGGCGGATCGATGGGACGAACCGACCCTGGAAAACCTGGAGTCGAACTGGCAGGAACTTACCGGGTTCGAGCGCGAGACGGCTCGCCAGAGCCTCTGGTACCGGCGCCTGAAATCGCAAGCCGAATCTCGTATCAAGGAATACGAAGCACTGGGTACGCCCGAAGGACTGATGCAGGCAGCTCGCCTGCGCGTGTTTGCCGAGCGAATGGATTTCATGCCAGGCAGCTGATTCGGGCCCTGCCGACGACCATCAAAAAAGGCCTCCTGGGAGGCCTTTTTCAATCACGTCACCTGCCGGTTCATCCGCGCCGGCAAATCAGCCCGCTTCGTACTTGAACAGGATGGCTTCCGGCTCCTTGTCGTCCAGCGCCTGCCCCAGCCCGATCACACCGGTACCGGTCAACTGGACGTTGTCGCGGCGTACGAAACGATCCTCACCACCATCGATGTGCACAAAGGTGCCGTTGATGCTCTGGTCGGTCAGGAAAAAATTGCCTTTGCGGAATTCGATTCTGGCGTGCATGCGGCTGACCAGGTTGTGCTTGACCACCAGGTCGCTCTGGTCGGCACGACCCATGACGACAGTCGGACGATCCTCGCCGACCTCGATACTGTTGCCCTTGTATTCGAGCATCAGGCGCCCGCGCAATTCCGTGGTCGATGATCCGAAACCGACTGAAGCCATGCGCGTGACGTCCTCGCGCTGCCAGAGGACTTCGTAGAGATCGATCTCGTCCTTCTTGCCCTTGACCACGGCTCTGTCGATCTGCCGCACCGCATCTTCCCACAGCGGGCCGAATTCCTTGACGGAACTCGAGGTGGTGATGATCTGGCCGGCCTTGGCCTGTCCAGCCATTCGAGCTGCCACGTTGACGGCATCGCCGAACACGTCGCCCTTGTCGAGCAAGGCAGGACCATGATGAAAACCGATGCGGATTTCGATATTGCGACCATCGACCACAAGATTCTCGGTGATCTCTTCCTGCATCTCCGAAGCTGCCGTGCAGGCATCATCGGCCGTCGGGAAAGTGACCATGACTTCATCGCCAATGGTCTTGATCAACGTACCCTTGTTCCTTTCGGTGGCCGCCGTCATGATGGAAACACAGCGCGCGATGGTTTCACGTGCCTTGACGTCCCCAATCGTGTCGTAGAGTTTCGTGCTTCCGCAAACGTCGGCAAACAGTATCGTCAGCTGCGTTTCGTTGACCATGCTCCTGGTACCCTTCTCCCGCCGGTGGGCGACAATCCCCATCGCCCGGATTTATTGTCTTGTCCGGCTCCGCGGTTTCGTAAGTTATAGCACGAAATCCGGGGCCAGAGCCCGTCTCTTTCACCATAATTCCCGGAGCCCTGTTCGGGGCCCCGAGCCGCACCCTGACTAGCGCTCGGCCACCAGGTAGGTAATCCATGCGGGGTCCGCCTCGCCTGCCTCGACCGGCTCGAATTCCCCGTCCCCGTCGCCATCTTCATCGGTGCCTTGCCACCAGACCGTGACTTTCGAGAATCCGGCCTCGCGCAGCAGCTCCTGGATTTCCGGCAGGGTCCAGAGACGCCATTCGTAGGTAAATGCGCGATCCAGGCGGGATTTGTCCGGAAAGCGGAAGCTGATGTGGCAGGTGTAATCGCCCGAAACCGGATCGTAGCGATCCTGTTCCCAGACATAGGTGAACTTGCCGCAATCGCGATTTTCCTTGTACTCGTCCTGGAAGGCTTCGTAGCCGCCGAAGCAATCCATGACGAAGATGCCATCCTCGCTCAAGCCTTCCCGAACGGTCTCGTAGTATTTCCGGAGCTGCTCACGGGTCTTGAAAATCCAGTAGCTGAAATTCATCGCTACCGTGACGTCCACGGGCTCCGTAGGCGTTGCCAGCACGTCACCATGGATCAGCTGGATGCGCCGCTGTTCGTCGGCGGAAAGCTTGGCATAGTGGCGCTGGCGCCCCCACTCGAGCACCTCTTGGTCGAGATCCACGCCGACGGCGCGCTTGCCGTGGTCGAGCTTCACCCACTCGCAGGCTGCCCAGGCGGAACCGCAGAAATCCTCACGCAGGCCCTCGGCCTTGCGGCCACGCAGCTCCTCGAAGGTCTCGTCGATGAACTCCATTTCCGCTGGCGCGTCCTGGACGGCGTCCTCGTACAAGGCATAGATGTCCGCCTTGTCCGCCATGGTCTGTCGCTGGGCGCCCTTCGCCGCGCTGCTTCCCTTGCTCATATGCCTTGCTGACCTCCCCTCTTAAAGCCCGGCATTCTAGCGAATGCGGGCCGCAAGCACGAGCAAGGATTGCACTCACCGCAAGGGCAGCTTCAGCTTGTAAATGCGAATAATTACCATTTACAATTACCAATCTTAGGATCCTGACTTTACCCCTTGTTTCGAAGAGGAATGCTTGATGCTGGCCAGATGCCTGACCGCCCTGTTTGCCCTGTCCCTGTCTCTACCCGCCGTCGCCGACCCGGCCAAGCTGGCACAGCTGGTGGATTATGTCGGTGTGGACTATCCCGTCGCCGTCGCCAATGGCGAGGTCATCAGCGAGGCCGAATACCTCGAAATGCTGGAGTTCAGCCAGCTGATCAAGGCCGAGGTCGAAGCACTGGCAAAGGGCGACACCCGGGAGGCCCTGCAACCGGCCGCCGCCACCCTGGTCGAGCAGATCGAAGCGAAGGCCGAACCCGCGGCCATCAACGAGACCACGGCCGAGATGCGCAGCGTGCTGCTCGCCAGTGGCCTGCTGGATGCCGCGCCACGCCGCGTGCCGCAACTGGCTGGCGCCGACGCGCTCTATGCGCAGAATTGCGCGGCCTGCCACGGTGCCAACGGCATGGGCGACGGGCCGGCTGCTCCCGGCATGGAGCCGGAGCCAACCAATTTCCACGATAGCGAGCGTGCCGCACAGCGCACGCTCTACGGTCTTTACAACACCATCAGCCTCGGCGTCGACGGCACCAGCATGCCGGCCTTCCCGCAGCTGAGCGACAGCCAGCGCTGGGCGCTGGCCTTTTACGTAGGCGGAATGCATGTCTCGCCGGACACCCTGGCCAAGGGAGCAGCTGCCTTCGATACCCTGCCAGCCGAACAGCAACCCGACCTCGCCGGCCTGACGGCCACTCGCCTGGCCGAGGTCGCCGAGCGTTCGAGCCTGCAAGCCGACCTGCATGCCTACCTGCGCACCAACCCCGGACTGCTGGCCGACTCGGATCGCAGCCCGATGACCATTGCGATCGCCTCGGTCGACAAGGCCAGTTCGCTGTATGCGCAGGGCGACGGCGCGGCGGCCTACGACATGGCGGTGCAGGCCTACCTTGAAGGCTTCGAGCTGGCCGAGCCCTCGCTGCGTGCTACCCATCCCGAGCTCGTGCTGGACATCGAAGCGGCCATGATGACCCTGCGACAGGTGATCAAGGCAGGCGCCACGATTGCCGAAGTGAATGCCGCGGCAAATGCCGCCAGTGAACTGCTGATCAATGCGCGCGATGCGCTCGACTCGGAAGAAATCTCCGCCAGCGTGGCGTTCTCGAGCGCTTTCATCATCCTGCTGCGTGAAGGCCTGGAAGCCATCCTGATCCTCGGCGCCATTGCGGCGTTCCTGCGCAAGACCGAGCACCCGGAGGCCATGGCCTGGCTGCACGCCGGCTGGATTGCTGCACTGATGGTCGGCGTGGCCACCTGGATCGTGTCGAATTACGTGCTGGCCATCTCCGGCGCCACCCGCGAGGTGACCGAGGGACTGACTGCCCTGCTGGCAGCGGCCATCCTGTTTTATGTCGGTTTCTGGATGCATTCCAAGCTGAACGCCGCTCGCTGGCAGCAGTTCATCCAGTCCAAGCTGCAGGCCGCAATGGACAATCGCGAGCTCTGGGCCATTGCCCTGATTGCCTTTGTCGCGGTCTACCGCGAGGTTTTCGAAACCGTGCTGTTCTTCCAGGCCTTGCTGGCCCAGGTCGGCACGGAAGGCCAGGGGCCGGTGCTGGGTGGTTTTGTTGCGGGTGCGATTTCGATCCTGGTTTCCGCCTGGGCCATCCTCAAGTTCAGCGTGCGCTTGCCGCTCCGGCAGTTCTTCGGTGCGACGGCTTACATCATGATTGCGCTGGCTGTGATCTTCTCCGGCAAGGGCATTGCGGCCCTGCAGGAAGCCGGCATGCTGCCGGTGGACCCGGTATCCTTCCCGCGCATCGAATTGCTGGGCATCTACCCCAACTTGCAGTCGCTGGGCCTCCAGCTCGCCGTGATCGCGGCGGCAGTGGCCTTCATCGTCTACAATGCCCGCTCGACCGATAAACCTGCTGCAGCCTGAGCCCTGCGCTCACGCTGCACCACCAAGGAGTTTGCAATGCTTCGTATGAGTACCCTGGCCGTGCTGGCGCTCGTCGCCAGCCTGTCCCAGCTCCCCGCTGCTGCCGCAGAAACCGGGAGCGCAGACGCGAGCGCTGTCGCGCTGCCGGACGATCTGCGCGAGCGCGCCATTGCGTTGCGCGACAAGGCGCTGGGAGATCCGAGGGCATTCGACCTGCTCGCATCACTGACCACCGAAGTGGGTCCGCGGCCGGCGGGCAGTGCCGCCGACAAGGCGGCCGTCGCCTGGGCAATGCAGAACCTGAAGGCACTGGGCTTCCGCAATGTCCGCGCCGAACCCGTCGAAGTGCCGCATTGGGATCGCGGCGATATTGCGGCGGAGATCCTTGCACCCTACCCGCAGGAAGTCGTGGCCACTGCGCTGGGAGGCAGCATCGGCACGCCGAACGAAGGCATCACGGCACCGGTTCTCGCCGTCGAGTCGCTCGATGAACTCAAGGCGCTGGCCGCATCGCGCGTGCGTGGCAAGATTGTCTACATCGGCAGCCGCATGGAACGTCATCGCGACGGATCCGGCTACAGCCCGGCGGTCCAGAAGCGATCCGATGGTGCCAGCGAGGCAGCGAAGCTGGGCGCCGTTGCGGTGGTCATCCGCTCGGTGGGCACCGACAACAACCGCATCGCCCACACCGGCATGATGCGGTATGAGGATGGCGTCAGGAAGATCCCGGCGATCGCCCTGTCCAATCCCGATGCCGACCTGCTGGAACGCCAGTTGGCCACCGGCCAGGACGTGATGTTCTCCTTCACCCTGTCCGCGCGCCAGCTTCCGAATGAAATGTCCGCCAATGTCATTGGTGAAATCCCTGGCGATACCGACGAGTTCATCCTGCTGGGTGCTCACCTGGATTCCTGGGACGCAGGCACGGGCGCGCATGATGATGGCGCAGGCGTTGCCATCGTCACCATGGCAGCCAAGCTGATCGACGAGATTCGCGGCGACACCCGGCGTGGCATTCGCGTCGTGCTGTTCGCCAACGAGGAGTTCGGCCTGACCGGTGCCAAGGTGTATCGCGACCAGCAACGCGATGCCGTCAAGCAGCACGCCATCGCCATGGAAGCGGACTTTGGCGCGGGTCGTGTCTGGTCGCTGTCATCGCGTGTCGATGAAGCGGACCTGCCGAAGATTGCTGCCATCCACCAGCTGCTCGAACCGCTGGACATCGAGCGCGGCAACAACGAAGCCTACGGTGGTGCGGACATCAATCCGATGGTGAAACTTGGCGTGCCGGTGATCGGTCCGCGCCAGGACGGCACGCTGTACTTCGACCTGCACCACACCGACAACGACACGCTGGATAAAGTGAACCCGGAAGACCTGCGCCAGAACGTGGCGGTGTACGCGGTGTCGGCCTATGTTGCCGCCGAACTGGATGAAGGCTTCCAGCGACTGCCGAATACCGAAGACGAATCGGAATAGGACTTGCCTCAGGCAGCGTCTTCGATGCTGCCTACGGCCTCCAATGCGGCGCGGAGAACTTCGGTTCCCGCGCCTTTTTTTGTGGCCTGCTCGCTGATGGTGCGGCGCCAGCGGCGACCACCCGGCATGCCATGAAACAGCCCCAGCATGTGGCGGGTCATGCGATTCAGCGGCGTTCCCGCAGCCAGTTCGCGTTCGATGAATGGCAGGTAGGCTTCGATGATGTCCTCGCGCGACAGTGGCTCGGATGCGCAGCCGAAAACAACGCGATCGACCTGGGCAAGCAGGTACGGGTTCTGGTAGGCCTCGCGCCCGATCATCACGCCATCGAAAACGTCCAGGTGTGACTGGATGTCAGCCAGTGTCTTCACCCCGCCGTTGAGAATGACCTCCAGTTCCGGGAATGCCTGCTTCACCCGGGCGGCGACGTCATACCGGAGCGGCGGGATTTCCCGGTTTTCCTTCGGACTCAGTCCTTTCAGCCAGGCCTTGCGGGCGTGGATGGTGAATGAGAGGCAACCTGCATCGGCGACGGTCCTGACGAATCGCTCCAGGTCTTCCCAGCGGTCCTGCTCGTCCACGCCAATGCGGGTCTTGACCGTTACCGGCACGCCGACGCGCTGCTGCATGGCGCTGATGCAATCGCCGACCAGCGCAGGCTCGGTCATCAGGCAGGCACCGAAACGTCCCGACTGGACGCGGTCGCTGGGGCAACCGACATTCAAGTTGATTTCGTCGTAGCCGTACTGCTCGGCAATCGCAGCCGCCTCGGCCAGGTCGACGGGATCCGAGCCACCCAGCTGCACGGCCACCGGATGCTCGGCATCATCGAATCCGAGATGGCGATCACGGTCGCCATGCAGGATCGCGCCGGTAGTGACCATTTCCGTATAGAGCAAGGTGCGCTTGCTGATGACACGCAGGAAATTCCGGCAATAGCGATCCGTCCAGTCCATCATCGGAGCGACGGATACGCGCCTGTCGAGGTGGTCGGCAACTTGTGGGGATGGTGTGGTCATGGAATTCCGGTCTATGGCCGCTGCAAAGCGGGCAAATTTTACCCACTTCGAACCGACAGGTCACGCCCTGCTGTCAGCGCCCGTCATTGGCAAGTGGACAGCGACCCGCCCTGCTCCAGGCATTCAAGGAAGGCAGCAGTAGCCTGCACCTGCGCACCGAAGCCAGCCGGCGCAGCCAGTGCGGGCTCCAGGATGGCTTGCGCCTCGGCCACGCGCCCTTCCTCGGCGAGCACCCAGGCGAGGTTGTTGCGCAGCGCCGCTGATTCACCGCCCGCCAGGCCGGACTGCCAGACGCTGATCGCCTGCTCGGCCTCGCCGGCACCGTAATGCAGGTTACCCAGCGCCAGCGCCACCTCCGGGTCATTCGGCCAGCGGACGAATGCCTTTTCCAGGCCGGCACGCGTGCCGATCTCGCCCTGCACTCGCCCGTAGGCCTCCAGGGCACGAACCACGGTGGCGGCAGATGCGGTCACCGGCAAGCGGTCTTCCGGCAAGGCAACCATGGCCCAGTAATCCGCCCGTTGCCAGGTACGCATGAATACCGCAGCGTCGGTGCGCAGCGTCTCGTAATCACCTGACCGCAAGGTGATGGTGTCGCTGTCCGAACCGATGACCACCGCGTAGTGCCACGCGGGATACCAGCTGATGCCATTGTTCTGCAGGATCAGGACAGGATGACCGGCCTCGAGCTCGGCCAGCATGGCCTCGGGCGTGGCAGGGATGACATAGGGCACCCGACCGCTGCGACGGGCCGCCGCCAGCATTTCCGGCTGCAAGGAACCGCCTTTCTCCGGGATGTACAACCAGGGCTCGAGATCCTGTGGCGTGGTTTCGACGCCGCTCCAGGACAGCAGCGCGGCCAGCGAAGCCGGACCGCACTGGCGATAGTCCTGCGGGAAGAACGGCACACCCGCCACGGCTGTCTCGGCATTCTGTTCGGGCCACGGCAAGGGCGGCGGCCCCGACGCGCAGCCGCCAAGAATCGCTACCGCCAGAACGAGAAAAACCTGCCGACGCCAGGCGCCGGCAGGATACGTCGATACACTCAACTCAGTTCGCCGCGTTGATGAACGGGAAGATGTTGGTCACGCCGGCCACATCGAGAATAATCAATACCAGCAGGACCACGGCCAACGTACCGACAGCACCGGCACCGGCCGGCATGTCTTCCATTTCGGCATGCAGCTGGGCAACTTCGGCATCGGTCATCGCCGCGACACGGGCTTCGACATCAGCCTGGTCGACACCGAGTGCCAGCAATTGCGCCTGTACGTCCTCGCGGTTCAGTTGCTCGACCAATGCCGCCCGCGTGGCATCCGCATCGACCTGCTTGACGTAGTCGCTGGTGGTGATCATGCCACCCGCCTGGGCGGGGGCAGCCAGCGTCATCAGCAGGAAAATCGGTGTGAGAATTCCAGATATGATCTTTCTGTTCATTGCTGTTCTCCCGGTTCGAAGAAGGGGTTGCTCGACTATACGAGAAGTATGATCAGGATGATCAAGAGAATCAGCGTGGTATCGCTGATCGCCGCACCCGCAGGCATCTGTTCGATGTCGGCATGCAGTTGCATGACCTCGGCATCCGACATGGCGGCTACGCGGGCTTCGACATCATCGACATCCACGCCAAGCTCCACCATCTGCGCCTGCACGTCGTCGCGCATCAGGTGTTCAGTCACCGCATCGCGCATCTGGGCAGCATCGGTCTGCTGGATGTAGTCGGCAGTGCTTACCAGGCCGGCATGCCGGGCCTGGTCCGTATCGGATGCCGGAGGTCCGTAAGCGTGAACGGAAGAAACCATTCCCGCGAAAAGAAAGACCGGGGTTACAAATAGAACCAGTATCTGCTTGAACATGAGCCCATCTCCTCGACATGTGCGCAAGACCAGTTTCCCATGAAACCAGAATGCACGCGCATTTCAAGCGACGGGCTCACATATCCATGGGCATGTTGCCTCAACTGGCCTTGCGGGACGCCGATTTGCGCTCGTGTTCCTTGAGATGGCGCTTGCGCAGGCGCAGGGATTCCGGCGTGACTTCCATCAGCTCGTCATCGTTGATGAAGGCCAGCGCCTGCTCCAGCGAGAAGCGTTCCGGCGGCGTCAGCAGGATGGCATCGTCCTTGCCCGAGGCGCGGACGTTAGTCAGCTGCTTGGCTTTCTGCACGTTCACGGTGAGGTCGTTGTCGCGCGAATGAATGCCGACGATCTGGCCTTCGTAAATCTCGTCACCCGGGTCGACCATCATGCGACCGCGTTCCTGCAGGTTGAACAGCGCGAAACCGACTGCCTTGCCCGTGCCGTTCGCGATCATCACGCCGTTGTGGCGCGCCTGGACGGAGTCGACCTTGACCACGTCGTAACGATCGAAGACGTGATGCAGCAGGCCGGTGCCGGAGGTCATGGTCTTGAAGATGGTCTGGAAACCGATAAGGCCACGCGACGGCACCATGTAATCGATGCGCACGCGACCCTTGCCGTCCGGATTCATGTCGGTCAGGTCGGCACCACGTTCACCCAGGGCTTCCATCAGGGCGCCCTGGTGACGTTCTTCGATATCGACAGTCACGGACTCGACCGGCTCCTGCTCGACGCCGTCGATCATCTTGGTGATGACACGCGGACGCGACACCGCCAGCTCGTATCCTTCACGACGCATGTTTTCCATCAGGATGGAAAGATGCAGCTCGCCACGACCGGACACCAGGAACTTGTCCGGGTCATCCATCTGCTCGACACGCAAGGCCACGTTCGACAGCAACTCGCGATCGAAACGCTCCTTCAGCTGGCGCGAGGTCACGAACTTGCCTTCGCGACCGGCGAACGGCGACGTATTGGTTTCGAACACCATGGAAATCGTCGGCTCGTCGACGGTCAACGGCGGCAATGCCTCGGGAGCCGAGGGCGCGCAGAGGGTGTCGGAAATCAGCGGTCGCTCGATACCGGTCACGGCGACGATGTCGCCCGCACCCGCTGACTCGACTTCGATGCGATCAAGGCCGAGGAAACCGAAAATCTGCAAGATGCGCGCATTGCGGGTCTTGCCATCACGATCCACGACGGTGATCTGGGTATTGGTCTTGATGCTGCCGCGCTTGATGCGGCCGATGCCGATCGCACCCACGAAACTGGAGTAATCAAGCTGCGAAACCTGCATCTGGAACGGGCCTTCGCTGTCGACGGCCGGCGGCGGGCAGTGATCGACAATGGCATTGAACAGCGACGTCATGTCGCCTTCACGCACATCGTCGGTGTCGCCGGCATAACCACCCAGCGCCGAGGCATAGATGACGGGGAAATCCAGCTGGTCGTCGGTCGCGCCGAGGCGATCGAACAGGTCGAAGGTCTGGTTCAACACCCAGTCCGGACGGGCGCCGTCACGGTCGATCTTGTTGATCACCACAATCGGCTTCAAGCCATGCGCGAAGGCCTTCTGGGTCACGAAGCGGGTCTGTGGCATGGGGCCGTCCACGGCGTCCACCAGCAGCAGCACCGCATCCGCCATGGACAGCACGCGCTCGACTTCGCCACCAAAGTCGGCGTGTCCCGGGGTGTCGATGATGTTGAAGCGGAATTCCTCGCCATCCTCGCGCGTCCACTTGATGGCCGTGTTCTTCGCCAGGATGGTGATGCCACGCTCGCGCTCGATGTCGTTGGAATCCATCACCCGGTCCTGCAGCTCGGCACGGGCGTCCAGGGTGCCGGACTGCGACAGCAGGCGATCGACAAGCGTGGTCTTGCCATGATCGACGTGGGCGATGATGGCGATGTTGCGAAGATGGCTGATCATTACGTTCTCACATGGCGAAAAAATAGCCGGCACGCCGGCAGAGGCGGCGCATTATACGGGCTGAAGGGCTCACTTGGAACGGAAATTCCGTCTTCCGGAACAGCCTTGGGGCGGCAGGCATGCTATCTTGCGCCGGGGAAACTGGGGAAAATGGTCCGAACACCATATCTGGTGGCGCAAGGGCCGTATTTCGGCTTGATCATCAAGATGTGACGTACTGGGGATTTCCGATGAGCCAGTCAGGCTATAAAGAGCGTCGAATCCAAGACCGGAGCCTGCTAGACATGTTCCTGAACCTGCTGACGTCGCTGGCCCTGCACCTGCTGCTCCCGGGCCTGCTGATCGCTGCGGCGTGGATACTGACTGGCGGCGTGCAGGAGCTCGCCGCGCTGGAAATCGGCCTTTTGCGCTGGCTGCCGATCCTGGTTGGCAGCATCGGCGCCTTCCTGGCCCTGCGCTTTTCGCGGCTGCGCATCGGCGCTGCGCTGTTGAATTTCCTCGCTGCCTACGCCCTGCTGGTGTGGCTGCTGCCAATCCTGCCGGGCGACCAGGCCACGGCCACGGCGGCACTGGCCGCCGTTTTCCTGGCGACCAACCACCTGGCCTGTGCGCTGCTGCCGGAAAGCCTGCCTGTCATGAAGAGCACGGGCATGCTGTCACTGGCCCTGCTGGTCGAGGGCTTGCTGCTCGGCGCCATGCTGTGGATCGGTGGCGACACGCTGGCGGGCTCGCTGACCAGCGATTTCCTGTTTTTCATCGATGCCAACGAGTTCGGCAGCGCCGATCTCGGCTTCCTGGCCTGCTTTACCGTCCTCGGCCTGAGCTTCGCGCGACTTTACCAGCGCATGAATCCCCAGCTGGCCGCCATGTTTGCGTTGGCATTCTGCCTGTTCATGATATTTGCACGGCCCACGGACCTGAGCGAGGTCATTCCTTTTGCCACGGCTGGCCTGCTGATCCTCACCATCGCCGCATTCCAGGAAACCTGGAACATCGCTTATCTCGACCCGCTGACCGAGCTGCCCGCACGCCGCGCCCTGGACGAAGCCCTGGCGCGACTGGACGGCCAGTACGCGATTGCCATGATGGATGTGGACCACTTCAAGTCCTTCAACGACACGCATGGTCATGATGTCGGTGACCAGGTGTTGCGCATGGTCGCCAGTCGCTTGCGGGAAGTCAGCGAAGGCGGCAAGGCATTCCGCTACGGCGGGGAGGAATTCACGCTGCTGTTTCCCGGCAAGACGGCCAAGGAGGCAAAGCCGGAGGTCGATCGGCTGCGCGAACTGATTGGCAGCGATACCTTCGAAATTCGTCGCCAGGAGCGACGCGAAGCAGGCAGTACGGGTGCAGCGCGGCGCCCCGCCCCGGTCATCAACATCACCATCAGCGGCGGGCTGGCCGAGCACAAGCACAAGCAGCAGACGGCCGAGGACATCATCAAGGCCGCTGACGAAGCCCTGTACGCAGCAAAGAAGGCGGGTCGGGACTGCGTGAAGATCAGCCGCAAGCGCGGCTGAGAAGAGCGTCGGCCTACCAGCGCTTGGCCAGCTCCTTGCGCAATCGTGTCAGGGAATTGATCGGCAGCTCGTCTACCGTGCTGGCGATGATCAGCTTGCGGGTATTGGCATCCAGTGCCGAACGCAGGGATTTCTGCAGGGTCTCGGGCATCACGAGAATCAATTCCTCGTAATCGCCGCGCTTGCGTGCCGCCTTGAGTTCCGCCGTCAGCCGCGAGAGCAGGCAAGTTCCCTCCGGCTCTGCCGAAGGATCCTTGGGTGCCCGGGATTCGCGCCCTGCTTCGGGCGCATCCACCGCATGCTTGTCCGCCAGGTCCTGGATGTCCTGCCAGGCGCCCGCACCGATCACGCGCGCGAAGATTCGCGCCCGTGACGAGTTGGCAATGACGGCCCAGCGGGTCTTCATTTGCGGGTCAGTGTCTCTTCTGCCTGAACCTCGACCACCTTGCTGTCATCAAGGGTCGACTTGTCGATCACCTGCAAGGCTTCCGCGCCCAGGCCGTCCCGCAAGGTCACGGTGCGGGAGAAGGATTTGCCGCCGGCACTTGCCGTGACAACCACCTGGTAGTCGGGCAGTTCCTCGCTGCTGATTCCTTCAAGGACGATACCGCGCATGTCCATCGGCTTGAGCTGGCCTGTATTGAACGACTGCTCGAGTTCCTCGCCGTTGTGGCTGATGACCACGCGCATGTCTTCGACCGGAATTTCCGACGTCACCATGACCCGGTAGCTTTCCGTACCGGCGATGCTGCCCTCCGGTACCACGCTCACCTGGATGGGCGGCTGCGGCTTGCCCGGGCTGGCGGCCTGCGCTGCACTGCTATCCGCCGACGGGCCGGGAGCGCCAGCCTGGTTGCAGGCGACGAGCGCAAAGCCGCAGAGCAGCGTTCCGATGATGCGCATGCTGCGATAGCTCATGATATTGGTCTGTAATGTCTTGTTCATGGTTTGCATCCGCAATTACTGGGTGATGGCCGACACGGCAAAACAGAACTTGCCGCCGTCCGCTGAATTGTTGGTATTGAGATCCGAATAGACCTCGAGCACGTAGGGCGAGGCCGAGCCGTCCAGGTCGGCCGTGATGGAATGCACCTCTGCCGTGCCGCTGCTGCCCATGACCGCCTCGCCATTTTCGAACAGGATGATCCTTGGTCCACCCGAGCCCTGGGCGAGGAACTTGATGGTCGCCGCCGTCGACTGTTCGACCAGCACGTAACGTCGCGCGCCAAGACGATTGTATTCGTAGGAATCCGACGTGCGGTACTTGTTGGTGGAGCACACCTGGGTATCACCACCATCGACCACGACCGTCTGGTAGACAGGCAGGATCAGGTCTGGATCACCATTGTCGAAATCATTGTCCTCGCCCGTGCCGATTTCGTCCTGCACCGGTTCGATGTCGAAGGCCGAGGTGATGGCATCGATGGCCGCCACTTCGCCGGGATTCGCATCCTTCAAGGCATCGATGAACGTGAAAATGGACGTCAGGTAGAGCGTGTTTTTCTGCGCCCCGGTCAGCACCGAGTGCAGTGGCCCGAATCCCAGCGACACGGTATCGCCATCGGCAGCATCGGAATTGCTGTCATACAGGTCGTAGATGATCCGCTGCACGGCGGATTCCGAGAACCAGCCGAGGTATGGCGCCGTCACGGGGAAGGCCGAATCCGTGCCATTCTCGATGCCGACCGTGAAGCCGCTACCGGAATTGGTGTCCTTGTAGATAGGGTCGTCCAGCGCGATGCCTGACCAGGCATTGCCCCAGCCCTCGCCGAAGGCCAGGCGCGCATCCAGCAGGCTGCCACCGCTGTGGCGCCCCCCGATGCTGTTGGAACGGGAAAAGTTGTCTTCGTAGTAATGGCCCCACTCGTGAACCATGACGTGTTCGTCGTATTCATCGGTATCCGCGGCCGTGCCCAGCACGTAAATGCCGCCGTTGCCGTCGTAGTAAGAGGTGGAGATGCAGCCAATCGACACGTTGCCCGAGCAGGAACTGTTCTGTGCCGACCAGAACACGTCAAGGTTGGCGAACGTCACCACGGGATCGACGGCTGTCACCTTCTCCATCGCCTCCAGCATGGTATCGAGGATGGCGAAGGGTCCGGCAGCGCGGTCACCCGTGTAGGACGCACCACCCCAGCCGGAATCGGCATGCAGGTCCAGCCCGACGCTGCCGGTTTCGGAATCGAATTCACTGCTGACCAGTGAATAGATGGCGTTGCCACTGGTGTTGTCACGAATCCGCACGCGCCACACCGGCGCCGAACTGCGATCCAGGCGGGCCAGGACGCGCACCTCGACATCGACGTTCTCCGGCACATCGAGGCTGTAGCTGCCATCATCGCCAGTGCTGGTCGATGCATAGGTCACGCTGCCATCCGGGCAGCGGGCCTCGACGGTCGCCTGGCGAATCGGCAAGGCCACGGTGGCGTCATGATCGAGGTAGGCACCGCCAGTACCGTCGGCAATATCCGGCACGCGGTCATAGGTGGCCGTACCCGATATGGTGACCGTACCGCTGCCAGAGCAGGTCTTCGCCGTCGTGTCGGCAGTGTCGGCGGAGCCGCCACCACCACCGCCGCCGCCACCACACGCGGTAAGCAGCAGGACAAGGGTCAATGGAAGCCAGGCATTGCGGACTGAGAAGGTCATAGTGGTAACTGTGTTGGTGGCTGGAATCGGGTCAAAACATTACCGTGAATGAAAACCGGGTGCCACCGATGGCACCCGGTTTTCAATATTTACCCTTTTTTCGGCGGTCGCCGGTCAGAGCGATTTGCGACGAAAATCCCTCCAGGGCTCTGGCAGGCTTTCATCATCGCGCAACTCCGCCAGCTCGACCTTGAGGTCGTCGATGAACCCCTGCGGCTTGACCACCAGCACGTCGCATTCAGCCGCGCCAATGACCTGCTCCGCCGTCGCCCCCATCAGGATACGCTTCAAGCCACTGCGACCGACCGTACCAAGCACCAGGAGGTCGGCCGTCATTTCCCTGGCCAGCGCCGGCAAGGCCGTGGCCGGCTGGCCCTCGACCAGCCTGCTCTGGCTGGCTGGAATGCCATGCTTGTCGCAGAACTCCCGGAGGACCTGCTCGTGCTCCTTGCGGGTCTCCTCGGCCAGCCCCTGGTCGGCAAAGACCGACTCGGCCCCTACCGGTGCCGCCGCGGGAATGAACTCGAACGCATGGGCGACATGCACCTCGGCGTCGGACTGGTAGGCCATTGTCAGGCTGGCCTCGAGAATGACGTCATTCAACTCGGCCGGCTTGCCATGCAGGTCATAGGGATCAATGGCCGCGAGTATCTTTTGCGGCGCGGTGCTGCTGTGTGAACTGACCAGCATCAGGGGCACCGGGCAAAGTCGCATCAGGTGCCAGTCGGCGTGGCTGAATACGCCCTGCAGGCCACTCGTTTCATCCGTGTCCTTGATGACGAGGTCGGGCGATTGCTGCAAGGCATGATGGGCGATTTCCTCGTAGACGGGCTTGTGCCAGATCGCCGTACCGCTGGCCTCCAGCCCCTCGGTCCTGAGTTTCTGGACCTCGCCGTCCAGCCACTGCTGGCGCACTTCAAGGTATCCACGAATGGCATCCTGCATGGTCGCAGGATCGAGAAAACGGGCCCGGAACAGGGCCGGATTGTAGTCAGCCAGCAACAGGTGCAGGGCTGCCCCGGACCTGTTGGCCAGCTCCACGCCGCGGACCAGGGCGGTGCTCTCCCGCATGGCCGGATTCACCACAACCATGATCTTCTGGTACTGCCCCATGACGCTCTCCTTCCGCTTTGCGGTAATCAGCCTGATGAAGCCAGTATTTTCCCCTTCCCCGCCAGCCGCATTGACCTAGGTCAGTCAATTCCGCTTTGCAGCCGGGAGCTCGGCGATGCGCCACAAGTACCAGCTGGCAATGGTCCGCCACGGCCGCCAGAGCTCGCCGCGGGCCAGCAGCTCGTCGGGCGAGTTGCTCCCAAAGGCGCGTTCGAAACCGTTCAGCAGGCCAAGGTCGTTGCGCGGCAGCACGTCAGGCCTGCCGAGGTTGAACATCAGCAACATTTCCGCCGTCCAGCGGCCCACGCCATGCACCTGGGTCAGGCAGTCAATGACCTCTTCGTCGGACCAGCGAGCGAGGGTCGCACGACGGGGAATCTTCCTGTCGATCACGTGCTCGGCCAGGCTGGCAATGGCACGCTGCTTGTTGCGTGACAGGCCGGCCTGTCGCAGCTCGGCCTCGTCGAGTGCCAGGAAATGCCTGGCTTGCGGCTGCCGGCCCGGCGGAAACAGTGCGAGTACGCGGGCATGAATCGCCGCAGCCGCTCGACCCGCGAGTTGCTGGTAGACAATCGCCCTGAGCAGGGCTGCAAACGGTTGCTGCGGCGGACGGAGCTCCAGGCGACATGGACCGACCCGGGCCATCCAGCCTGCCAGCTCGGCGTCGGCGCGTTTCAGGTCACGCACGGCCCGCCGTGTATCGGGGAAAGGAGCGGTCACGGCCTCAGGCGATGCGCATCTCTTCCGAAGCGACAGCGCTGAGATCGATGCCGTAGTCGTCCGGGTTCACGGTGCGCGAAATGCTCCAGGCCTTGTCACCCCGTTGCTGCGCGAGCTGGGCCAGGTTGACCAGCTTGCGCGGCCGGACATCACGGCCATTTTCATCCCGGATCAAGAGGACCAGCGGTTTCAGCTTGGCCTCGGCATTGGACGACATCACCATGCCCAGCGCGCCCGTATTGAGCACCACCAGGCTGCCAATCGGATAGATGCCCACGCACTTGATGAACTCCTCCATCAAGGCACGGCCGTACTGCGACTCCGAGCGCTTGTGCATGCGCGTCAGAACATCCTGCGGCGGCAACGCCTTGCTGTAGGTACGGTTGCTGGTCATGGCGTCATAGGTGTCGCAAATGGCGACGATGCGCACCGCTTCGGAAATCTCCTCCGCCTTCAGGCCATCCGGGTAGCCGCTGCCATCCAGTCGCTCGTGATGGTGGAGGATGATGTCGAGTGACATCTCCGGCAGGCTCTTGGTGACTTTCAGCACCCCGTGACCCGCACGCGGGTGTTTCTTCATCATCTCGAATTCTTCCTGGCTGAGCTTGCCCGGCTTGTCGAGAATTTCCTTGGGAATGCGCGCCACGCCAACGTCATGCATCAGGGCGCCAAGCCCGAGCTCCTGCAACTTGTCGTGGGAATAACCCAGGTGCTTGCCAAATGCGACGGCCAGGATGGACACGTTCAGGCAGTGGTTGGCTGTTTCCTCGTGGCGGGTCCTGAGGCTGGTCAGCCACAGGGCGGTGTTCGGGCTGTAGGTGATCTCGCTGACCAGCTCGCCGACCACGGCCTTCGCATCCTCGGTGTCGATACTCTTGCCAAGGCGCGCGTCGTCGAAAAACCGGATGACGCTGCTGCGACTCCTGTTGACCGTCTCCGCCGTCTTTTCGATGCTGTTCTTGAAGGAGGTCGCCGCGCCGCCGTTTTCATTCATCCCGGGTGGAGGCGCTTTCTTCTCGGTCTTGGTCAGGCTTTCGAACAGCCGCTGCAACTCCTCGGTGTCCCTCGACTTCTGGTCATCGATGAAGACGTAGTTGCAGGTCTCTTTCAGGGTATTCAGGTCCTCATCGGATTCGATCACGAATCCCTGGAACAGGAACGGGCTCTCCAGCCATGGTCGATCCAGTTCGGCGACAAACATTCCCTGTGTAACTTCCTCAACATCCAGCTTGATGCGCATTGCCGGCAACCCCTCCAGTGCGTTGATCGAGCCCCTTCCCGGCCGTTCCACGACCGGCCCCGGCCCCTACTTTGCCATAAGTCTGATTGCTGAGAACACCATTGATATCACTCAGGGAAAAACAGGAATCTAACAAAATAATTTGCTGTTAAATCCCATTTTTGACGCTAGTATCAAGGGATGCAAGGAAGATAGTTCGGTTGATTGTCTTTCCGCACGGGGGCCTGCACCGGGGCTGCCCAACCTGGCGATGCCAAGGGGCATCCAGAAGAGTGGATAACGATGACTGGCTTGAAACTGGATACACAGGAAGTACTGCAGGCGCTCGATGCATTCTCCGAAGGTGTCTTGATGACCGATGCCGGTACCGGCAAGGGTGATCAGCAGATCATCTACGTGAACAAGTCCTTTTGCTCCATGACCGGTTACACCGAGCGTGAAGTGCTCGGGCGGAACCCCAGGTTTCTCCAGGGCCCGGAGACCTCCGAGCTCGAGCGCGCCAAGATCCGGCGGGCTCTCAAGGAAGGCAAGCCCACCCACGCCGTCCTGACCAACTACCACAAGTCCGGCCAGCCCTATGATGTGGAACTCAATATCGTTCCGCTGCGCGACAAGCAAGGCAACATTGATCGCTACCTGTCCATCCAGCTGGACGTTTCGGACTACACGGCGCTCGAGACCAAGGACCGGGTCAATGAAGAGCTTTATCACCAGACGCTTGAAGGAGCCCTGGACGGTACCTATATCCTGGCACCCATTACCGATGATGAGGGTACGATCACCGACTTCCGATTTGTCTACATCAACCAGGCAGGCTACAACCTGCTCAGTCTTGGCAAGGAAGAACTGATCGGGAAGGGCCTGTGCGAAACGATCCCCATGAACCGCACCGAAGGCCATTTCGAGATGTACAAGAAGGTCTTCGAAACCGGCGAACCCAGCCAGCTCGAGTTCCAGGCCGACAATGCCCCGCAGATCAAGGGACAATGGATTTCCAACCAGTGCGTACGCATTCCCGGCGGCATTGCCATCCATGCGCTCGACATCACCGAGCGCAAGCATGATGAACTGCGACTGATGGCAAAGGAGCAATCGCTGCGCAGCTTCCTGTGGAACATGCCGGGTCCGGCCTGGATGGTTGCGGAAGACGGCGAGATCATTGACGGCAATCCGGCATTCCAGTCCCTGCTGAAACTTGAGAAGGTCGGTGGCACGTTCGTCACCGACATCATGCCCGCCGACGAAGCGCAGGTTTACCTGCTCAACAATCGCAAGGTCATTGAAAGCGGCGAAGTCCTGCATACTATCGAGCCCGGGCCGGATGTCGATGGCAAGGGCACGTCGCTGGCTTACCAGGTGGTGAAATTTCCTCTCGGCGAAATCAATGGCAAACGTGCTTGCGGCGGTTTTGGCTTCACGCTCAATGACTCCTCCGCGCTTGTCAATATGGACGAACTGTTCACCGAGATCATTGCCACATCGGACAGCTCCATCATCATCATGACGCCGGATGGCGCCATTTCGGAGTGGAACCAGGCAGCCGAGAACCTGACCGGTTTCAGCGCCCGGGACGTCAAGGGCCGTTACCTGCAGGAATTCATGGTCCCGGAATCGAAGTTGCCGGAATTTCGCCTGACCATGGAACATGCCAGGCAAGGCATCGGCACCGAGGGACTGCGCACCCTGCGCAAGACCAGGTGGGGCAACACCATTCCCATGGAAATCAGTTATCGACCGCTTCGCACGGCCGATGGCACGACGGTTGCCGTGGTCAGTGTCGCCAGGGACCTGAGCAGCCACGCCAGACACGAGTCCTCGCTGAATGAACTGGCATTGCAGGATCCCCTGACCGGGCTGCCGAACCGCGCTGCGCTGCTCGAGCACCTTGCCGCGGGCGCGAGCGAAGAGGAAGGTGCCATCCACGTGCTGGCGATATACAGCATCGAGCAGCTTTTCGAAATTCGCGACATTTTCGGCCAGGAAGAATACAACTCGGCCGTCATCCAGACCGCCAACCACATTCGCCCTTACACGACGGGCAGGACGTTCATCGCCCGGATTTCCGAGGACGAATTCGCCATCTCGTTCACGGTCGGAAACAGGGAAGATGCCAACAGGAAAATCGCAAAATACCAGGCGATCATGAAAGAGCCCTTCCAGAGCTCGTTCAGCAAGACAGGTTTCGACGTGCATTGCGGTTCGATCTGCTACATGGCCGGCAAGAGCAATGCAGACGAGCTGTTGAACCGCGCACACATTGCCAATATCGAGGCTCGTCGCCTGCACAGCGAGAATCATGTCGAGTACGACATCGTCATGTCGGCCGAACTGGAACGGCGCCTCTACCTGGAGCAGAAACTGCGACATGCGCTGGAGCGCGAGGAATTTCACCTGGTCATCCAGCCGGTACTGAGAGCCGATGGTTCCTTGTACGGTGGCGAGTGCCTGTTGCGCTGGACCATGGCAGACAACGAAGTCATTTCGCCCGCCGAATTCGTGCCAGTGCTTGAGAAGACCGGCGGCATCGTGGAAATCGGTTATTTCGTCATCAGTGAAGCACTACGGCATGCCGACGCTGTCCGAAAGGAACTGGGTTTCCTGCCAACCATGGCGCTGAACATTTCCGCCGAGCAGCTGCGCGACAACAATTTCGTGACTCGGGTAAAACAATTGCTGCACGACGCCGGCATTCCCGCGGAGGCGCTGGAATTCGAAATCACCGAGACCATGCTGATGGAAAACCGTCAGCACGCCACCCAGGTGATGCAGGACCTCGCGGATGTTGGCATCAGCTGGGCCATCGACGATTTCGGCACCGGCTATTCCAGCCTCGGCTACCTGAAGACCCTCCCGGCCGACAAGCTGAAGATCGACCGCAGCTTCGTGATGCAACTGGCCGAATCGGACAGCGATCGCTCGCTGCTGCAGGTCATCACTGATCTCGCCCGACGCTTTGACATGCGAACCGTGGCCGAAGGTGTGGAAGAAGCGGAGCAGTTCGAAATTCTCAAGGCAGAAGGCGTGGAGCTCTACCAGGGCTACCATTTCGCGCGACCCATGCCCTTTGACGAGTTCATCGAGTTTTCGCGCAAGCTGGGCGGCCACTTTGTCGCCCGCGGCAGCAAGAGCTAGCAATACCGGCCGGCACCGGACACGAAAAAGCCCGCTCGATGAGCGGGCTTTTTCGTGCCTTGCGGCAATATTGGCGTCCCCTAGGGGATTCGAACCCCTGTCGCCGCCGTGAAAGGGCGGTGTCCTAGGCCTCTAGACGAAGGGGACGTTGAAAACGTCCGGATCCAGCAACGCCACGCTGAATCCTTTATCTTGGTGGAGCTAGGCGGGATCGAACCGCCGACCTCCTGCATGCCATGCAGGCGCTCTCCCAGCTGAGCTATAGCCCCTTGCGAGGAGCGCGAAATTCTGAGGGAACACCCGGGGGCTGTCAAGACCCGAAGCCGCCTGTCGGCCAGTGTTCGCGGGTTTTTTGCGCAGATTGGCAAAAAAAATCAGCTGGCCAGCAGGGAATCGGGGGGCTGGGCGTCGCCTGTTGCTGCCGAATCCGCTTCGACCAGGCTGGGAGCAAGCCAGCGACGAGCCTCCTCCAGGCTCATGCCCTTGCGGCGCGCGTAGTCCGCCAGCTGGTCCGAAGCGATCACACCGAGGCCGAAATAGCGTGACTCCGGGTGGCTGAAGTAAAAGCCACTCACTGACGCTGCCGGCGACATGGCATAGGACTCTGTCAGCGTCATGCCGATCGCCGACTCGACCGCCAGCCACTCCCACAGCACGCCCTTTTCCGTATGCTCGGGGCACGCCGGGTAGCCCGGTGCAGGCCGAATGCCGCGGTATTCCTCGCGAATCAGCGCCGCATTGTCGAGGGCCTCGTTGCCAGCGTAAGCCCACAGCTCCCGCCGGACCTTCGCATGCAGCCATTCCGCGCCGGCCTCGGCCAGGCGATCTGCCAGGGCCTGCACCAGGATCGCCTCGTAATCGTTGTTCTCGGCCTTGAAGCGAGCAGCCAGGGCCTCCGCCTCGGGGCCGGCAGTGACCGCAAAGCCGCCCAGCCAATCCGGTTTGCCGGCCTCTTGCGGAGCAATGAAATCCGCCAGGCTGAGGTTCGGCTTGCCGGACGGTCTTTGCGTCTGCTGGCGCAGGAAGCGGAAGACCCGTTCCCCATGCCCGTCCTGCACCACCACGTCATCAGCGCCCTGCCGGCGGGCCGGATACAGGCCGACGACCGCTCTCGGCCTGAACAGCTTCTCTCGCTCGATCCGGTCGAGCATGGCGTTGGCGTCGCTGAATAGCTGGCGCGCCGCCTCGCCCTTCTCAGGGTCGTCCAGGATGCGTGGATAGGAGGCCTTCATCTCCCAGGTGTGGAAGAAAGGGGTCCAGTCGATGTAGCTGCGCAGCTCCGCCACGGCAATGTCGTCAAGCACGTGCCGCCCCGGTTGCGCGGGTTCGGGTGGCTGGTACCGGTCCCAGTCCAGCACCAGGGCATTCGCCCTCGCCTGCTCCAGCGAGAGCAGCGGCTTAGAGGATTTGCGAGTCGCATGTCTCCGACGGGTGGCCGCATGCTCGTCGTCCAGGCGGCCCGCCTGCTCAGGGTCACCCAGCAAGGCGGCGACGGCCTGCACCGAACGCGAGGCATCCTTTACCCACTGCACGGGACCGCCGTAGGCCGGATCGATCTTCACGGCAGTATGACTGGGCGAAGTGGTCGCACCGCCGATCATCAAGGGCAACTGCAGGCCACGGCGCTCCATCTCCGTCGCGACATTCACCATCTCATCCAGCGAAGGTGTGATCAGGCCACTCAAGCCGATGATGTCGACCTTCTCTTCGATGGCAGTGTCGAGGATCTTCTGCATTGGCACCATCACGCCAAGGTTGATGACTTCGTAGTTGTTGCACTGGAGGACCACATCGACAATGTTCTTGCCGATGTCATGCACGTCACCTTTGACGGTGGCCAGCAGGATTTTCCCCTTGGCGTGGGTGTCGCCGGATTTCTTCTTTTCCGCTTCGATGTAAGGAATCAGCCAGGCTACCGCTTTCTTCATCACGCGCGCGGACTTCACCACCTGCGGCAGGAACATCTTGCCGGAACCGAACAGGTCACCAACCACGTTCATGCCATCCATCAAGGGGCCCTCGATGACTTCGATAGGCTTGTTCGCTTCCTGTCGTGCCGCTTCCACGTCCTCTTCGATGAATTCGGTAATGCCATGGACCAGCGCATGCTCGAGGCGCTTGGCCAGCGGCGCATCGCGCCAGGCCAGTGCATCGCCGCCATCGCGCTGCTGTGCCGTGAACTGGTCCGCCACTTCCAGCAAGCGCTCGGTCGCATCCGGTCGACGATTCAGGATCACATCCTCGACCCGCTCGCGCAGCGACGGCTCGATGTCTTCGTAGACTGCCAGCTGGCCTGCATTGACGATGGCCATGCTGAGGCCGTTCTGGATGGCATGGTAGAGAAACACCGAATGCATGGCTTCGCGCACGGCGTCGTTGCCGCGGAACGAGAACGAGACATTGGACAGCCCGCCACTGGTCAGGACATGCGGACAGTCGCGGTGAATGTCGGCAACGGCATCGATGTAATCACGCGCATAATTGTCGTG